>NZ_JBHSGO010000130.1:0-6096 GCF_042654485.1 Falsiporphyromonas endometrii
AGACAATTCGAAATAATTTCTTTAATTTGTACTTGTGTAAGGTTCATGCTTTTTATCGTTTTTTAGTTTGTAATTTCAAAGATAATAGTCTTGGGTCTTACACACTTTTTTGGGACAGTATCCTTCTATAGCTTATTAAGGGATTTTCTTTTTGCAATAATTTGAGATAAAACAAAGAAGGCTGTGTCAGAATGAATTGACACAGCCTCTTTAATATTAGATTGGAAGATTTATCTTATTTCTTCCGGATATCTATCGTTTATTATATCCTTATGGATTAATAATGTTTGGGAGGAGCAGGAACTCTCTTTCGTGGATCAGCTTCTTGTTCTACTCTTTTGAGTTTGGGAGCTGCCTCTTGATAAAACTCTTCCTTTTCATCCGGCTTAATCCATGCAATCTCTTGACCTTTACGGACAGCACCTCCTTGTGGAACAGATACTTCAATTAACTTACCGGTGAAGTTAGACTTCATATCTTCCATGTAACCAACGGTTGTCTCAATTGTGCAAATTGGTTGATTGGTAATGAAGCGACTACCTGTATTAGGAGCCATTGAACCTTCGGGATCAACTTCCCAGCGAAGTGTACCATTGGCTGTGGCACAGATTGGTTGGCAACCTTCGCGCATAGCCTTCTTTACGTCCTCTTCGTTGTAGCCTTGCTTTGCAAGAGCTTGGGCCTTGGCATTAGCAAGGTCGGCTTCAAATCTTTCTTTGGCAACACCACTTCTGAAGTCGCGGTATTGACGATCATGCATAGCAAGTTCGAATAGCTCTTCGTCATCTTCACCAAAGTCCCATCCGTTTTCTTTCATCTCTTTGCGATATTCGTCAAGAGCATCCGGATAGTTGAGCTGAGGATCTTCATCTGTAAATTCTAAGCCCTTTGATTTAGCCAAGTCAATAATCTCTTGATCGAGTTTGCCTGGCAAACGACCTGATTTACCGAGGATCATACCCCAGATGTTTTGGTCAATAGCCTGCCAACGACCTTCTCCTCGAATAAGGTTATAAACATTCATAAGAGATACGTTCTTAACATACTGGCTAAATGGAGTTACAAGTGGTGGATAACCAAGTCTCGGCCACACATACTCAACTTCATTAAACAGCTTAACCAGGAGGTCATCAACAGACAATTCGGGTTTGCCATTTTGACGAAGGAACATATTGATACCGGCATGTACACCTTTGAGGTCAGCCATCATAGATCCCATCATACCACCGGGAAGACCGCAGCCTACAAGAAGAGATGTGGTGTGTTTGTTGGTTGGATTGATAAAATAGCCTAACCATTCGTCGATAAACTCTTGTGTCATAGAGCGAGCTCTCATGTATGCATCCATATTGATGTCTGCAACCTTGAAGCCTGCATCGCGAAGCATCTGTTGGATTGTGATTACATCCGGGTGAACTTTACCCCAAGATAGTGGCTCCATTGCCACATCAATGATATCTGCTCCATTTTCGCAAACTTCGAGCATTGAAGCCACTGAAAAACCGGGACCGGAGTGTCCGTGATATTCAATGATAACTTCCGGGTGTTTTGTCTTAATCTCTTTTACCAACTTACCAAGGAATGCGGGACGTCCGATACCTGCCATGTCTTTTAGGCAAATTTCGGGAGCACCGGCAGCAATGAGCCTGTCTGCAAGGGCAGAGTAGTACTCTACAGTGTGAATCGGTGAATATGTGATACACAATGTAGCTTGAGGAATCATACCTGCTTCAAGAGCATATTTGATGGACGGAATGATATTGCGTTCGTCATTGAGTCCGTCAAAAATACGTGTGATGTCTGTTCCTTGCGCTTTCTTAACCTTATACATCAGGCGACGAACGTCTGCCGGTACAGGGTACATACGCAAAGCATTTAGACCACGGTCAAGCATGTGGGTCTGAATACCTGCTTCGTTGAAGGGTTTTGTAAATGCACGAACAGCCTTATTGGGGTTTTCGCCTGCGAGAAGGCACACCTGCTCAAAAGCACCACCATTGGTTTCTACACGATGGAAACATCCCATCTCTACAATGACAGGTGCAATTCGTGCCAATTGATCAGCTCTGGGCTGAAATTTGCCTGATGATTGCCACATATCGCGGTACACCAAGCTGAATTTGATTTCTTTTTTAGTTGCTTTTTTCATCTAAATAAGGTTTTATTCTAAACTTGTTACTTTTGTCGATTTTCTTCTGATAGTTTTATCTTTTGACCAATCTGAAGCCATTGCAAAGCCGATACAGCTGCTGTTTCTGTCCTTAAGCGTGCTTCGCCTAATGTGATTGTCCTAAAACCGTTGGCCATTGCAAACTCAACCTCCTCTTTTGTGAAGTCACCCTCAGGTCCAATCAGAATGACTGCATCTTCTTGACCTTCATACAATTCGTAAGGAGTAACCTTCTTCGGTAAGGTTGGATCGTCGGAACAGTGAGCTATCATTTTGACGCTTGTTGTGTCTTTTAGTGAAGCAACGAAGTCTTTGAATGGAATGTCTGTCTCAACTTTAGGCATTACCGTCTTCAGTGATTGTTTCATTGCACTCACTGCAATTCGTTCCAAACGATCAAGTCTGGTACTTTTTCTCTCACATTGATCAGATTTGATAATAGATATGCGATCTACACCAATTTCCACTAATTTCTCAACCATCCATTCCATACGATCGATATGTTTGGTTGCTCCTACGGCGATGGTGATATTTCCCTTCCAGAATGAAGGGATGAAACTGGATGAAAGGATGTTAATCATACATGAGCGTTTAGTTACTCCGATTATCTCACATTCATAGAGGTTGCCTTTGCCATCTGTAACCTCTATCCGGTCACCAATGTTCATTCTTAATACCCTCGTACAATGCTGAGCTTCTGTTTCCGGAAGTTCCAACTCTGATGCGATATCAGGGGCAAAAAACAGGGGAAGTTCGGTCATTCCTCGCATACGATAATTCCTTTTTTATCCACACACATCTAATTACACCGCCAAATTTACAGATTATATTGGGAATAAAGATGCTTTATTGACGAAAATAATGAATAATTGCTCGTTATTTATCGGTGTTATGAGAATAATGTGCGTTTTATTGTGTTATATCTATCTTTCAGTGATAAGATTAGCACATTGATAATTGCTGTGTAAATATAAACTTGATTACAAAAAGTTGAGAAGATCCATTTTGATTGATACCAACTATGTTGTTAAACTTATTAAGTTGTTTAGGACCGATTGGGGTATTAACCAAGGAGTATTGAAATCTATCTATCTGCAGATTTATTTGCTAAGTTTATCAATCACAAGGGGCTGAATCGAAATAATAGTCCGATTCAGCCCCTTGGATTAGCTCCTCAATAGGGTGCAATATTACTTGTCTTTTTCTTTGCTGTATTCTTTATTAAGGAAGGTTGCCAATTCATCCGTAATATCATAAGCAGAGTCAGCATATAATAAGTTCTGATGGTTGAGGTCAGTCAATATGAATGTAAATCCCTTATCCTTGTTGTACTTGTTGATCTCTTCTTGAAGCTTTTTTTGAAACTTATCCATCGCAGCCATGTTTTTGTTCATCATCTCTTGCTGTAGCTTTGCCTCAAATTGCTGTCCTTCTTGTTGCATATTAGCAAGTTTCTGTTGCTCCATTTGTGCAGACTCTTGAGAAACAAATGCATTGGTGCGGACTCTTCTTTGAAAATCTTCTGCAGCTTTACCAAAGGCATTGAGTTTTGATGCCAAAGCTTTTTGACTGGCTTGAGCTTCTTTGTTGAGTTGTTCGTTGATATCTTTATAATATTGATATTTGCTGTACAAACTGTCCAGTCTGACAAAGGCAATTTTGATGCCATTGTTTCCTGTATTTTGAACAGTTGTCGGTTTGTTATCTGTTTTTTGATTGTTACAAGCAGTGAAAACACTTCCGCCCAGAGTGATTGCTACAATTAGGGCTATGAATGAAATCTTCTTTCTCATATTATCTTCATTGTTATTATTGATGATCAGTTGTTGTCTATCTATTCTCCTCTTTGAGGATATCCTTGAGATTTTTATGATTGATCTCATCCAACATCTGAGATCGGTGACAGGTGATCCCTCGCTTCCTCAAAGCCGGAACATCGCTTACATGACCGGTTGGGAAGCGCCCATTTTTCTTAAAAATGACTTTGACGGACATAAGGAGAACGCAAACAGCTACAATCCCCAAAGTTATTCCTAAAGTTATCAAGGCTATCTTCATACAAAATATTATATTTGTGCTGTACAAAGGTAGAAGAATATCTTGAGACAATAATAATCTGGAGGTAAGCCAATTCTATACTATGGTACATCATATCTTTGTGCATAAATTAAATTCATAATATAAAACACTGGTTTTCAATGAAAATGACAGATCTACAGCCCAAAGTTTTGTGGCAATGTTTTGACGAGATTACAAAAGTACCTCGTCCATCAAAGAAAGAAGGTAAGATTATTGCATTCTTGGAAGAGTTTGCTAAGAAGCACAATCTCGATTATACAAAGGATGCTATCGGCAATATTGTAATGCGCAAACCTGCAACCAAAGGATATGAAGACAGAGAAACCGTAATTCTTCAAAGCCATATGGATATGGTATGTGAAAAGAATTCGGATGTTGATCATGACTTTGATAAAGATCCTATTAAGACTATTGTTGAAGATGGTTGGGTACATGCTGCAGGTACAACTCTTGGTGCTGACAACGGTATTGGTTGTTCTGCTGAGATGGCAATCCTTATGAGTGATGATATCGAGCATGGTCCAATCGAATGTCTATTTACTGTAGACGAAGAGACGGGTCTTACAGGTGCACATAATATCGATCCTGAGATCTTAAAAGGTCGTATTCTTTTGAACCTTGACTCAGAAGATGAGGGTGAGATGTTTATTGGCTGTGCAGGTGGTAAGGACACACAAGGTCTCTTTACATACACACTTGAAAATGCTCCTGAGGGATATATTTTCATGGATGTAAAGGTAAATGGACTTCGTGGTGGACACTCAGGTGGAGATATCCATATGCAGCTTGGTAATGCCAATAAAATCATAGCCCGTTTCTTGATGAAGATCGAAGAAAAGATGCCATGGGTACTTTCAGAGATCCAATGTGGTAATCTTCGTAATGCTATCGCTCGTGAAGGACATGCTGTATTTGGAGTTCCAATGAATAAAAAAGAGGATGTTCGTATTCTTTTGAATGAATTTGCAGCGGTAATCGAATTTGAATATAAAAAGCAAGACTCCGGTGTTAAACTTCATCTTGAGACCTGTGATGCACCTAAGCAGGTGATTGATCAGAAGACAAAGATGGATATGCTTCTTGCAGTAATTGCTTGTCCTCATGGAGTGATGGGTATGTCTCAAGAAATAGAAGGTCTGGTTGAGACTTCAACCAATTTGGCTTCTATTAAGATGGTCGAAAACAATGGCATCTTGGTTGGAACAAGTCAAAGAAGTAGTGTCGAAAGCCTCAAAGATGCTGTTTGTGAGCAAGTTGCTGCTTGCTTCCGTTTGGCAGGTGCTAAAGTGATTCATTCTGATGGATATCCGGGATGGGCTCCAAACACAGACAGTGCAATCCTGAAGGTGGCAGAAGAAACTTATGAAGAACTATTCCACAAGAAACCTCTTGTTAAGGCTATTCACGCAGGTCTTGAGTGTGGACTATTCCTCGAAAAATATCCTTATTTGGATATGGTATCATTTGGTCCGACAATGAAGGATGTACACTCTCCAAGTGAAAGAATGGAGATTAAGACTGTTGAGATGTGGTGGGATCACCTTCTTCTTATGCTTAAGAGAATTCCTAAAGCGAAGTAAATCGCTTCGAATCAATTAGTTAGAAAAAAGGGATGCGTTGAGGTTAAAAACCTTATGCATCCCTTCTTTGTTAAAATACCGGTGCAATATTATCCTTGTTGTTTAATTTTCTTGTTATTCTCTTTTGTTTTCCGGACTGGAGGTAGTATCCCTAAAAGTGTGTAATTGAAGTTTATCTTTGAGTCAAAATTAATCATTTCATTTAATTGTTTTTCTCATCCGTCAGGCGGACATGAAAAACACCGGGGGGATTGGCGTCCGCCCGGG
>NZ_JBHSGO010000131.1:0-6141 GCF_042654485.1 Falsiporphyromonas endometrii
TATATAGAATGGTATAACAATAAAAGAATAAAACTGAGGTTAAAAGGAATGAGCCCGGTAAAATACCGAGCTCATTATAGACAATTATAACGTTTAATTTAACGTCCAACTTTTGGGGGGCATTTCACCTCTCGGACCTCCCCCTTTTGCGATCGATTATCACTTCATAATAGATTGGTGGATAGATAATATTATCACTTATCTTTTCTCACGCTCTGCATCATAAACCTATAGTTGTTAGTATTGTTCTTGCAATTTTATTCGTTCCTAACACTGCAAATGTATTGCAATTTTAATGATGGACTATTACCAATTTATAGGGATTCTTTTGCCTTCAACTACCTATTATTTAGATGTTTAGAGCAATTGTCGGTGTCTATCCCGATTAGTCCTTACAACGAGCAACATTATCTATTGCTCGGAATATGATTAGAAGAGCTTCAATCAATGAAGTAATCAACCAAATCAGTATCTCTAAGGTTTCATCAAATTCAAACTAATTCAAAATCGATTTGTCTCCTTTCGAGATTAGCTGCAGCCAGTTTGACTGTTACTTTATCTCCAATGGTATACCGCTGTTTGGTCCTTCTTCCTATTAGACAATAATTCTGTTCGTCATAGATATAGAAATCATTGTCCAAACTTCTCATGGGGACAAGTCCTTCGCAGTGAGATTCGCTGAGTTCTACATAAAGACCCCATTCTGCAACTCCGGATATAATGCCATCAAAGACTTTCCCGAGGTAGCTCTGCATATACTCAACCTGTTTGTATTTGATTGAGTCTCGCTCGGCTTGTGCAGCAATCAGCTCTGTCTCGGAGCAATGTTTGCAAGCCTCTTCGTATTTCTCTTGATTTTGAGACTTTCCTCCATTGAGATATTCTGTCAAAAGGCGATGAACCATTAAGTCCGGATACCTTCTAATCGGTGATGTAAAGTGCGTGTAATAATCAAAAGCTAAGCCATAATGCCCAATGTTTTCGGTAGAATATCTGGCTTTTGCCATAGATCGAATTGCAATGGTCGAAATAAGCGTCTCTTCTTTTTTGCCATGCACATCGGACAATAGTTTGTTGAAGCTGTCAGAAATCTCGAGATTAGACCCACTTGTTTTGAGTTTGTAACCAAATTTGCCAATGAAATCTCTTAGATTGAGCATTTTGTCTTGGTCAGGCTGTTCGTGTATCCTGTATACAAAAGTCTTGGGCTTGGTTCGTTTGTCCTTAACTTTACCAATGTGAGTGGCTACTGTTCGGTTGGCAAGAAGCATAAATTCCTCAATCAAATGATTGGCTTCTTTGCTCTCTTTGATGTAAACCCCGATGGGCTTTCCTTTTTCGTCTAACTTAAACTTGACCTCCTGTGATTCAAAGCCAATGGCCCCATTCTTAAATCGTTTGTCTCTTAGCGTTTGAGCAAGTTGATTTAGTTTAAGTATTTCCTCTTTGAGATCTCCTTCTCCGGTCTCAATAACTTGTTGAGCTTCTTCATAAGAAAATCTCCTATCACTATTGATTATCGTACGTGTGATATGGTATTCCAAGATCTTAGCTTCATCATTCATTGTGAAGATGCAGCTGTATGCAAGACGATCGACATTTGGCTTCAGTGAGCATAGGTCATTGCACAGCTTCTCGGGAAGCATAGGAATAGTCCTGTCAACAAGATAAATACTGTTTCCTCTACTAAATGCCTCCTCATCAATGACACTTTTGGGGGTAACATAGTGAGAGACATCTGCGATATGAACGCCTATTTGATATTTGTTTTCTCCCATTTTTTCAAAGGAAAGAGCATCATCAAAGTCTTTGGCGTCTGCTGGGTCAATCGTGAAAGTTGTGACTTTTCTAAAATCTTCCCTCCCTTTTAGCACCTCTTTTGTCAAATCAAGAGAGAGTTTGTCTGCCTCTTTTTCAACGTTCTCGGGGTACTTATAGGGCAAACCATATTGTGCAAGGATAGCATGCATCTCAGCATTGTTGTCTCCTTGTGGTCCAAGTACGGCAATAACTCGTCCTAAAGGGTTTTTTGCATTGCTTGGCCAGTCGGTGATTTTGCAAATAACTTTGTCATTATCTTTGGCCCCATTGAGCTCTTCTTTAGGAATGAATACATCTGTCCCAACTTTTTTGTCGTCAGTAACAAAGAACGCATACGATGGAGAAACTTCGATTACTCCTACAAGTTGTTGATCTTTTCGCTCAACAATTTGGATGATTTCGGCTTCAAGATTTTTGCCCTTTCTCTTTGCAAAGAGCTGTGCCCTTACTCTATCTCCGGTTAGGGCATGATTACTATTGCAATCTGCAATGTCTATGGGAGTACTTCCATCATCGGGAAGAAGCTTGTTGTTGCCTCTGTGATCTCGCTGAAAGACCCCTTCGATGATATGACCAAGGGCATTATATTTAAATCGTCCTCTATCGACTTCTAACAACAGATGATCAAAAGCCAAATCCTGCATGATCGAAAATACTTGTTGTCTTAGGGCCGCAGATGATATATTCAAATCTCTACTAATCTGCTTGTAGTTGAGTATCTCGCCCGGTCTTTTGGCAAAGGTTGACAATATATTTTCTGTTAATTGACGTCTGGTCATCTGATGGGCTCTTCTATTTGCTTTTTTCTTAGAGCCACTGACCTTTTTTTTAGATGTTATATTTCTTTTCTTTTTCATTTATGTTCTAATTCTTATTTAATGATTCTACTTATTGTTGATATGTTACTTTGAAGTAGAATAGGATTTTCTCAAATATATTTATATGTAGATAGAGTATTGGAGTTCTCTGTTCAATCAAGCATCTACCAGTTCTCTGTTAATCAAATTTGATTGGAGTTTCAAAACGCAATACCCTTCTTCTATCATCATAAAGGTACGCAATAATAAAATAGAAATGTAAAGTGTATTATTAATATTTGGTTAAATATGGAAGGTGTCTTTGCGGTGTCTCAAATCTCAAACATGTGTGTATCGCAGGGTAATCTGAAGAATGTCTGCAAACTCAAATAAATTGAGAAGCCTTTTTAGCCTGTTTGAGTCCATTTTGATCTATAACTGCAGTGCTGATCTCGCTATGTCGGTTGATTGTAGACCAAGATTATCCGAAATCTTATAATTCTTTATTCTCAACCTCTTCTTTCTTGTAGATAGAGTGGTGTAAATGTAAAAGGTGTGTCAACCCCCTTACAAAGATTATTGACACACCTTTTGTTAGTTTACCTTTTGATCTAAATGATCTTAAATGCTAAATATTGGAAGACTTTACGGCTTCAATTAGCGAAAAGGTTTTAAATCTTCATTACTTGATCATCAGGAATATCACCTTGCGGAGTTACTAATCTATAACCCTTGCCATGCACATTCTTAATAGCAATAGAAGGATCAGACTTTAGAATCTTACGCAACTTGGTAATATATACGTCGATGCTGCGGCGTTTGTAATCATCATTGCCGGCACCCTTTTTGTCGGCTTGCCATACTTCATCGAGAGCATAATCTCTCTCCAAAGTGCGATTGGCATACATGCAAAGAAGATTAAGAAGCTCAGATTCTTTAGTTGTAAGCTTGATGATCTTTTCTCCTTGTTTAAGAGTTTGGTTGAGTGTGTCGAAGAAGAATGATCCAATTTCATAGTAAGGTCTGCTCTTGGCCTTTCTACCATTGATTCTTCTCATAATTGCTTCGATACGAAGCAACAACTCTTCCATACTAAATGGCTTTGTCATGTAGTCGTCAGCTCCGATCTGGAAGCCTTTTAGACGATCATGAGTAACGTCCTTAGCAGAGAGGAAGATAATTGGAATATCTGTATTGTCTCTTCTAATAAATTCTGCAACCTCAAATCCATCCTTCTTAGGCATCATAATGTCGAGGATGCAAATATCATACTTGCTCTTTGGGAAACCTTCAATACCAGCCTCACCATCAAAGAATAAGTCTACCTTGTAGCCTTTTGTTTCCAAGAACTCTTTTAGTAGTAAACCTAAGCTCTCGTCGTCTTCACAAAAGAAAATTTTCATTTCATCTTCCATATTTATTCCAAATTAGTTGTTTATTGTAAACATTAATAATATCAAATTTGTTCGCTGTTTGGCAAAGTTATTATCATTCTTGTTCCTTTGCCTTCTTGACTTTCGGCCTTTATAGTACCTCCCATATCGTGTAAAACCATCTGAACGTATGAGAGACCAAGGCCAAATCCTTTAACATCGTGCTTATCTCCGGTTGATACTCTGTAAAATCTTCTGAATATTTTAGTCAGACTATCTTTAGGAATACCAATGCCATTGTCTTCAACGACAATTTCAAGTTTCTTACCAACGTTTCGAGTATGCAGAGCCAACATAAGGGGCTTGTCGGTCTGACGATACTTCACTGCATTTTCAAGAAGATTAAATAGAGCATTGGTCATATGCATTTCATCCACATTAATCCATGTGTTTTCGGCATCCAAATCCAATTCTAATGATCCTCCTGTCAATTCAGCTTTCAAGTAATATACATCTGCAACGTTGAGCAATAGTTCGTGAGCATCAAGCTCTTTGAATTTTAGCTTTATCTTTCGTTCTTCAAACAGAGAGAATTGCAATACCTTCTCAATCAACATCGTTAGTCTTTTGCATTCACTATTGATGACACGAATAAGTTTTTGCATGGTCTCCTCATTCTTCAGGATGCCATCATCGCACATCATCTGTCCTGCAAGACTAATAGAACTTACCGGAGTCTTGAGCTCATGTGTCATATTGTTGATAAAGTTTGTCTTGCTATCCAAGAATTTGTTCTGCTTATACAGTACATTGAGTGCAGACAATCCTATAAACAAGAATATCAGGGCTGTGATACCTACCGGGATCGTAAATCCCGTAACAGATTTGAAATAGGTATCCTTGTCCGGAAATGTAACTTCAATATAAGGCTCTTTCTGCCCATTTTGACTGCTTTCACAGAATATATATTGTCTGATTGTATTTTTAGAAGTGGCCTCAACATTTTTGTACTTTGTCGGAGACTCTGTATATCTGAGGACACCATTCTCATCATAAACACTATATATAAACTCGGTGTTTAGCCCCACCTCGTCCAGCTCTTTGGCAATGTTATTGGTGAGTTGTTTGGGGTTGAGCAATTTTTCTGTAATCTTCTTATTGTGCTCATCAAACAAAAATCTTAAAATCACTTCATCCAAGACCTCCTTCTTGTGGAGATATTTGTTTTTAAGAGTCTGTTGAAGATTGAGTATGGTAGTAGGGGAGATACTACTGTTTTTGGGCGTTTTGTTTTCATAAGCCGAGTCACAAACCTCCTGCCTTTTGCCAATATTATCATTTAATAGGCTTTCTGCTTTTGTTTGTCTGCTGACAGGCTCTTTGGTGTATTCCGAAGAGAGATAGGTATTGAATCTTGTATCGTCCGAACTGTCTAACCCTGTCGGAGCTACAAGTGTTTCATTGAAGTCGTGGGTATCTCCTTCGAGTATCTTGCTGAAATAATATTTCATTTCGTCAAGTTCAAGACGACTTGCGACCCTCGAGAGAGCAACTTTGGCTAAACGGTTAAATTGTTGATCTCTTTTGGAATATTCGTTATGAACATATAGTACTTGTATGATAAATAACTGCACAAAAGAAACCAATAGCACGAATGTCAACACTGCCATCACGTACTTTTTCCGGTTTTGAGCTCCCGCTTTTTTGCCGGCTCTGCTGCTATTATACTTCCTATCCATATTTAATATTTCAGTGCAAATTAACAAAAAAACAATCGTTATATCAATAGTCATTTAACAATTTACGATTTACTCTATCTATCGAATGTTAATTTGGTATTGCTTTAATATCACATCATTAGGTCATGGTGTAATTTAATATTTTGCATAAAATAACGGTTTTGATGCCCTATATATCAGGGGTTTAAGTTGTAGTAGTCTAACTTCTTTTATATCATTTTTTAGAAATCTTTTTGCCAGAACTTGGTTCTTCAAGTCAAAAATGACATAAAACCATTTATGAAGTATTTATCGGTAGTATCCCAAAAAGTGTGTAAAGGAGGTTTATCTTTGAGTCAAAATTAATCATTTCAATTCATTGTTTTGTTCATCCGTCAGGCGGGCATGAAAAACACCGGGGGGATTGGCGTC
>NZ_JBHSGO010000132.1:0-6263 GCF_042654485.1 Falsiporphyromonas endometrii
GTTTTAGGAGTTCCTGTGAGTCCAATGGTAGCTCCCATCCAAAAATTGGCTGCTTAAACTCAAGAAATGAGAGGTTGCTAAAAAATTAGAGGCTGAATCATTACGAATAATGACACAGCCCCTTTTGACTTTGTACCTAACGCAAACATAAAGTTGCCTTATGTCTTTGAAGAATAAGTTGTCTGTTTGTTTATAAAAGTTTGTTCCAATCCAGATTTATCGTTAGGTAGTAAATGCAAATGATTGAATATCATTGCTAATTAAACTTACAAAATGATTGTTGTCCCCTAAATAACGTCCTGTTTCAGCGTGCTATTATAAAGGTATAAATGGTATTACGATGTTCTATTGATATATGTTTGGTTTAATTTGTATTGCTTTTTAATAGAGGAGGTATAGTGATTTGTTTTGGACTTTGACATACATCCTTGAATTGATTAATTTTGTTCCGTTTTAAGGATTAAGAAGCTGTTTTGAATTTA
This sequence comes from Falsiporphyromonas endometrii, assembly GCF_042654485.1. NCBI lineage: Bacteria > Pseudomonadati > Bacteroidota > Bacteroidia > Bacteroidales > Porphyromonadaceae > Falsiporphyromonas > Falsiporphyromonas endometrii. The sequence goes on from NZ_JBHSGO010000132.1 coordinate 483, forward strand.
ATGAAAGTAAATTGTCAGAGTGAGGTTCAGGGGGTGCAACATAATGAACACACATTCAACAGTTTCTATGAGTGACTTTATAATATTGACAGATCGATTAGCATCTGGGGAGATTTTGTCATGGTGTGAGATTAGGAGTTGCTGAGGTCGTTGTGTTGAATTTATTGAATGAATAGTAAGATGTTATGGTTTATAATTTAGATTCTTGACCTTTGTTCTTATCTACACATCTATGTCAATTATTAGCATCTCTTTTTTGTTCTTTGGTGTTCTTATTATGTGTAATATACACGTCTCTTAGGAATATTGTTTCGTTTATGAAGTTATTCTCGTTAATCCTGTAATTGAGATTATAATCAATAATCAGCATAGTATGAATAAATTAAATTATCCTTTTATCAAATCAGTATCTGAGAATACATCCTATTTATGGATTAATATTTGTAGTTCTTTTCGAGCATTTATTGTTTTGATCATTCTTTTTTTATCTGTTTTTAGTCTTGTTGCTAATCCTATAGATCGTCATCGGGCAGAAACCTTGGCAAATGAGTTTTTTTCAAAGCAGTCTTTCCAGTCTTCTTTTCGTAGTCAATTGCCATTGACTCTTGTGTCTGCACCTTCATTAATTGCTGACAGTTCTTTTCGTTCTTCAGACAATAGAGTTTTGTACTACATATTTAATCGTGGTATAAATAATGGTTTTGTCATTGTCTCGGGTGACGATAAGTTACCTTGTATATTGGGATATTCTTCGAGAGGTCGTTTTTTGATTGCAGAAGATATGCCTTCTAATATCAAAGGTTTTTTCGCTGCTTATAAAGATGCCATAAGGTTAATGATAAGTCGTGATTTGTCTTATGCAAAGACTTCCCATTCTTTCAGGTCAGAAGAAGAGGTTGATCCATTACTTCAAAATATCGAGTGGAATCAAGATTATCCATGGAATGACAAGTGTCCTACATTTTTATACGGGAAGGTAAAGGCGCCTGTAGGGTGTGTGGCTACTGCTACGAGTCAGATTATGAGATATTGGAGGTGGCCTGACAAAGGTGTCGGATCAAACAGTTACACTATAGAAAGGGGAGTCTTACGAAAGAGAGAAAAAGAGATTTCAGCTTCCTTTGATGTTGAGTATGATTGGGATCACATGCCTCAGAGGTTTGATAATCCGCAGGATGCTTCTCCAGAGGTTGTGGATGCTTTGTCCACATTGTGTTTCCATGTGGGGGTAGCAGAAAACATGATTTATGGTGCTCAGGTGAGTGGAACCATGCTCCAAAATGTAGTTTATGCTCTTCGAAATCATTTCAAGTATGATAAGTCGGTTGAATTATTTTCTCGTTCAGTCTGCACACAGTCAGAATGGGAAGCGAAAATTTGTAATGAGTTGAACAACAAAAGACCGGTTTTGTATGCCGGATTTGGTGCGGGAGGTGGTCATGCCTTTGTTTGTGATGGCTATGACGCAGGAGGCCTGTTTCATATCAATTGGGGCTGGGGCGGTGAGTCAAATGGATATTTTGATCTCAATCTTCTCAATCCGGAAGTCCTTGGAATTGGAGGTGGATCCGGAGGAGGCTTTAACTATGGACAACAGATACTAATCAATTTTATGCCGGATAAGAATGGGGATTCTATGCTTGCACCAACACTTGTAGAGTGTAGAGGAATTCGCGTTCAGAGGGATGATGAGTCTTCCAATCTTCTTGTAATGACTTTGATGCAACAGAATATATCTCTCGAAACAAATATTCGTCTTGTGGCTGAAAATGTTGATAATAGAGAGGATCGACAGGTTTTGTCTGATCAAGATGTTGTTTATGAAGAGGCTGCACACCCCTTAATGACAAGTATTGGAAAGACTATTGTTCTTCCCATTGAGCAGTCATCCAAACGGATAAAGTTTCAATCACCTAAATCTAAGTATAAATTATTTGTAGAATCTTTGGGTGAAGATCAGTCGTATCATAGACTTCAGAAGGTAAATGGATGTGTGGATGAAGTGATATTCATTACAGATGAGTCCGGAATGATAAAAGAATTTGAGCCCTTAAAAGATCTTTTTCCTAAGATTGAGATTGCTCCAGATTCTGTAGGAATCGAACTCAAGGGTTATGATAAATCCATTATAACTTTTCATGCTAAAAATAGTGGAGTAAGTGAATTAAGAAATGAGACAAAGATTCGATTCTATGACAATGTAACCAATGATTTGATCAGCATATATGAGGATAGTATTATATATCCCAACGATATGGACGACTTGGTGGTGATTAATATAGACCGTTTGGCTGTCAAGCCGGGTGTGTCAGTGAAAATCACAGCGGAATGTGTCGGATATACGGACGAGATTGTCATAGCAGAAGATGTGCTGGTTTCAGAATCAGACAATGATGAGCCCGGATATATTATAACTTTTGATCAGAATCAGTTGGATGAAGATGGTTATTATCATTTGGTAGAAGGCTGTAAAGAGATAAAAGGATTTAGTTTGGAGGATATATCTCAGACATTTGTCAAAAGGTTAGAAGGTTATGTTGTTAGTTTAGAGATGCTCTCGGAAGGAATTGCTGTTGCAAATGGCCAAATAGCTGTATTCAGAATGCCTATTGGCTGGGATGGGAAAAAGATTGAATTGAGAATACCTATGACAAGCTATAGTCACAAGATGATAAATCAAATGAAGCAATTATTAAAAGAATACCCGGGGTCTAAATTGAGGCTCAAAGTTATTTTGGTGGACAACTCTGGTTATCAGGTGGATGCTTTTGGAACGATGGCGCCGCTTGTCTTGTTGGAAGATGCTTGGGCTACCGGAGTATGTGGTGTAAAAAATAGAGGATTCAAAGTTTATCCTAATCCTGTTAAAGACTATCTTTATATAGAGGGTGCTTTGCCGGAAGCATCAGTTATAATATATGATATGCAGGGAAGAAGGATGATTTCAAACACATTGGATAGTGAAGGAAACTGTGTCATTAACTTATCTACATTGCCATCAGCTAATTATTTATTGGTTGTGGATGACAAGAGCATTCAGGTTCAAAAGAGATAAGAGTGTTGATATTTTCAATTGACTCTGACGAGAAAAAGGCGTGTCAAATGTGGCACGCCTTTTTACGTTAACTTTGATGAATATTTACCTCGTGAGGTGGTGATAGAAGTCAGATAGCTTTGGTTATTAAGGTTTTAGATCATCCTAAAGATAGGGAGTGTCGTTGCGAAAGAGAATCATTTTCAGTATCTTAGTCGTTGATAACGAGTAATAACCATGGAGATAAGCATATTACTTACCATACTTTTGATAATCATTTCACTTGGCGGATCATTCCTTCAAGAGGGTAAGATATGTCTTGTCAACGAGGAACAAATCAACGACTCGGTAACTATCAAATATGATCTTAGAAATAGTCTTTCCCATTGGGCTGTGAAGCTCGTATTGAGAGACCTTTATTTGTTAAATACTGTTACCTTAGTTGTGGATCAAAAAGCTACTCAATCAACCTCCATTCAACTTCAAAATCTCAAGTTCGAGGGTTAGGGTCACCTGACCTTCTTATCGACTTTGCCCGTTTTGTTAGTACGAAACGGGCTTTCTTTATGCACTATATTAACAAATAATGTCGCGCGAGAAGCAATCTATTCTCGCGCGACTTTGGATCCGTTGTCGCGCGACCTTGACATGCAAAGTCGCGCTACTTCAGGTGCAACCTCGCGCGAGGTTAGGTTCAAGGTAGCGCGAGAATGGATTGCAAGTCGCGCGACCTTCCAAAAAAGGCGGCCTTAAAGCTGTTTTTAAGCAGCTGAAAGACAAATTAAAAGTCGCTTATACATATATTAACATATAAGTAGTACGAAATCGTCCTATTGTATTTGGGCTTTATAGAGAACAAGTCTCTTTTGACGTGGAAAAATGCTGTTTTTAGACTAAAAAACGGCTTAGTGTATTTTACATTAATTATCTAATTTCTTGTGATTTGTGCGAAAATAGAGGTGTGTCTCTTAGGTTTTTTTGTTGCTGTCTGTTCTGTTTTAATGATAAAAAAGAAGCTGTTTTGATTTACTGGGAACCCTCTATAAATCAAAACAGCTTCTTATGAGGAGGTACTATAATATTATCCTGCGAAGGCTACAGCATAGTACTTTATTTGTTTGATCATACTTAGTAGTCCATTAGATCTGGTTGGAGAAAGGTGTTCTGTAAATCCTATTTTATCTATAAAGTAGAGATCTGCATTAGCCACCTCTTTGGGATCTTGATTGTTTAGTACTTTGAGTAGCAAAGCAACCAGTCCTTTTACTATCAAAGCATCACTATCTGCTCTTAGTTGCATTTTGCCATCTTTCATTTCTGCTGCTATCCATACTCTACTTTGGCACCCATCAATAAGGTTGTCTTGGTTTTTGTCCTCTTCGGGAAGACTCTCTAAGGATGATCCCATATCTATGAGTACCTGATATTTGTCCATCCAATCATCAAAGACTTGAAAATCTTCAATGATTTCGTCTTGAATTTCGTTTATTGTTTGCATAGTATATTTTATTTTTCGCTGTCTATAACTGCTTTAACTACTTTACCAACCGCATTTAGTGTCTTTTTAGAAATTACATTCATGTTGTCACCTTGTGTATGCCAATAGTCTCCGAATCCCTTTTGATTGTTAGGATTGTAATTCACAATATCAACCATTTTGATATGTCTGTTTTTGATGATTGGTATGTGGTCATCTGTCAAGTATCCTCCATTTGCCTGAACAAAGTATTTTCCAAAGCCAAGCTGTGCGGCTTTTTCCCAAATATTGGATACAATCATTGGAGCATTGTCTTTGGAGAATCTTTCCCAATAAAAAGTGGCGTCCTTGCTTCCGACCATATCTAACAATATCCCATATTGAGGTGAATAATCTTCTACATGTGGATTGTTTGACCAGTAAGTGGACCCAAGGCACCAACTATCTTCAGAATTGGTGTCTCCATAATCTTCTGCATCAAATAAAATAAGGTCTACTCCTATGTTTGGCTTTTGGATATGCCATTGGCGAGCAAGCTCTAAGATGACACCAACACCACTTGCACCATCGTCTGCTCCTAATATCGGTCTATTATGGTTGGCTTGGTTGGGATCTTGATCGGAAAAGGGTCTTGTATCCCAATGTGCCGCTACCATAACTCTGTTTGTAGCATCGGGATTGATAGATGCTATGATATTTTTGCAAGGGATCTCTTTCCCATCAAATGTCTTTTGAGTAGATTCTTGCAAAATAATATGATCGGCAAAACCGGAAAGTTTGTCATAAAGCCACCGGCCACACTTTTCCCATCCTTCAGATCCTGGTACTCTTGGTCCAAACGATACTTGTTTGTCTATGTAGTGATAAGCGCTGTCTGCATTAAATGAAATGCCGTCAGAAAGTTTGTTTGAGCTTTCTTCGGAAGCCGAATTTTGTATTGTGTCGGTTTGTTTATTTGTTTTGCAACTCATCATTATTGCTCCGATCAAAACGGTTATGCCAAGGATGGCTGTAATGGTGACGCTTAGTTTAGTTGTTCTCATCATAAATATATTTACCTCTTACAAATCACAAAGATAACTTAATGTCATTCTTTCGGCAACCATTTAGAGTTTGTTTAGATAGATTTTAAAGTTGGTTGAATAAGAAGCTGTTTAAAAATTATTCAGAGAATTTATTAAGCAATATTTTGCAGAAAGCAAGTTGAACCATAGCCTCTGCAGTAGCGGCATGAAACTCATAATCAATCGTCAGTCTTCTAAAATTTTCC
>NZ_JBHSGO010000133.1:0-6380 GCF_042654485.1 Falsiporphyromonas endometrii
ATATCCTTCCTCCAACATATGCATGTAACGGAGACGATCATAATAACTATGCTTTCGTCTTTTCTTTTTGTTTGATTCCATAAATAAACCCCAAAAGTTTTGAGTCTAACTTTTGGGGTTCATATCATATAAGCATCTTCTCCCTTTTTCAAATTGGAAATTCAAATCGCCCTATAAACTTAAGATATCAAATAAGCCTTTATTAATAAAAAAAAGCCTTGCCGCTCGATGCGACAAGGCTTTTACTTATGTGGTTACTATCTATTTGATCAAATGAATTACATCATTCCGCCCATGCCTCCCATACCGGCTGCCGGCATTGCGGGTGCTGGATTTTCTTCTTTCTTATCCACAATTACACATTCTGTAGTCAAGAACATACCTGCGATAGACGCTGCATTTTCAAGAGCTACACGAGATACCTTAGCCGGGTCAATGACACCACTGTCGTATAGATTCTCAAACTTTTCGGCACGAGCATTGTAGCCAAAGTCTCCCTTACCATCTTTTACCTTCTGTACAATCACAGCACCTTCAAGTCCTGCATTTGCCACAATCTGGCGAAGAGGTTCTTCTATAGCACGCTTAACAATCTTAATACCGGTTGTTTCATCTACATTGACTCCTTGCAAATTATCAAGAGCTTGGATCGCTCTAATATATGCAGTACCACCACCGGGAACAGTACCCTCAGCGATAGCAGCACGAGTAGCAGAAAGAGCATCATCTACGCGGTCTTTCTTCTCTTTCATCTCAACTTCAGATGCAGCCCCTACATAAAGAACAGCTACCCCACCTGACAATTTGGCAAGTCTTTCTTGAAGTTTTTCGCGATCATAGTCGCTTGTTGTATTCTCGATTTGAGCCTTGATCTGTGCTACACGATCAGCAATCTTAGCCTTTTCGCCTGCACCATTTACGATTGTTGTATTGTCTTTGTCTACAGTAACCTTTTCTGCTGTACCAAGCATATCAAGTGTTGCAGACTCAAGTTTAAGACCTGTCTCTTCGCTAATTACGACACCACCTGTCAAGGTAGCAATATCTTCGAGCATAGCCTTACGTCTGTCACCAAAGCCAGGAGCTTTGACAGCACAAATCTTCAAGCTACCACGCAGTCTGTTTACGACCAATGTAGCCAATGCTTCGCTCTCGATATCTTCCGCAATGATAAGTAGAGGACGTCCTGTCTTAAGAGCCTCTTCAAGGATGTTGATAATATCCTTCAATACAGAAATCTTCTTGTCGAAGATAAGGATGTATGGATTTTCCATTTCGACAAGCATCTTCTCTGTATTTGTAACAAAGTACGGAGAGATATAACCTCTGTCAAACTGCATACCTTCTACTACATCTACGGTAGTTTCTGTACCCTTAGCCTCTTCGACTGTAATCACGCCTTCCTTCTTAACTCGACGCATTGCATCAGCAATCAACTTACCGATCTGCTCATCTCCGTTGGCAGAGATTTTAGCAACATGTTCAATCTTCTCGAAGTCATCACCCACCTCTACGGCTTGCTTCTTGATGTCTTCTACAACAGCTGCCACAGCCTTGTCGATACCATGCTTAAGGTCCATCGGATTAGCGCCCGCTGTCACATTCTTCAATCCAACATTGATAATGCTCTGAGCAAGGATAGTAGCTGTAGTAGTACCATCGCCCGCATCATCATTGGTCTTAGAAGCAACCTCCTTGACAAGCTGTGCACCTACATTTTCGTAAGCGTTTTCGAGTTCGATCTCTTTTGCTACCGAAACACCATCTTTTGTGATGTGTGGAGCACCAAACTTCTTATCCAAAATCACATTACGACCCTTAGGTCCAAGTGTAACTTTCACTGCATTTGCAAGTTCATCAACACCCTTCTTAAGGAGCTGACGAGCATCCATATCGAATTTTATTTCTTTAGCCATGATGGTTTTAATATTTTACTTGTTATACAATTATAATGTAGCCAATACATCAGACTGACGCATAATGAGAAGTTTCTCATTGTCAATTTCAATCTCTGTACCTGCATATTTGCCGAAAAGAATCTTGTCTCCGGCTTTCAAGACCATTTCCTCATCTTTTGTACCATTGCCTACTGCAATCACTTCACCTTTGAGAGGTTTTTCCTTTGCTGAATCAGGAATAATAATTCCGCCAATTGTTTTTTCTTCTGCTGCAGCCGGGCGAACCAACACGCGGTCTGCTAAAGGTTTGATAGTCATTATATTTCTATTTTTAAGTTTATTAATTACTTGTTTTGTGACACTACTCAAAGAAGCATCTGCCCTATGTTAAGCAAGTACTGTGCCAAAACAGACTAAAAAGAGAAAATAACAACCAAAGAACCTCTATTATTGTAGTATATAATAGGTAAGGACTATAGACATCAAGGGTAGTAATGACAAATTTGACAAAGCGACAAGAGCCCTAAGACTAATCTATTCTTGACAAAAGTGTCACGTTCTCTATGGCACACGCAAGTCCGACGTCCCTTTGGATAGATTATATGGCACATCAAAACAAGACAAGCGACTCATATTTAGGGAATAACAACATGTTGCACAAAGTGACATTCTTACAAATACGAGAGCAAACTTTCACCTTGCCTTTTCAACATTCTCAAAGTCAGCTTAGCAATACAATGGTATCACATCTCAAGCAGAAGCAACAAGGAGGCCACCAAAGCATAGGCCAAAACCATCAAGGCTGTCTTTGCCAGCACTTTGTTTAGAGCCTTTCCTTCTGTTGTTTTCAAAGCACGGAAATTGGAGGTAAATATCAATATATAGAAGCATAGTAAGATGAATCCCTTCATCTTGGCAAATGGAAATAAGAGCAATAGAGAGAGTGCCCCACAAGTAAAGTAGAGCTTCGGGCCAAACTCTTTTCCAAACATAACAATGATTGTCTTTTTGCCCTTTTGTCGATCATCTTCATAATCACGATAATTGTTGACAATCAATATACAATCGGAGATTAGACCCATCCCTACTGCCAACAGCCATATATCTGTATATGATCTTCCCGCCTGCAAATAATATGTAAAGAAGGTAGGCACAATACCATAAAATAGGAATACGGCAAGATCACCCAGACCATGCTTCGAAAAGGGCCAAGGACCGGCACTATAACCTATAGCTCCAAGACAAACTGCCACCCCAAGCAATAGATATGCCCAACTGTGAAGATAACATAGCACGAGCCCTGCCAAAGCTGTTATCATAATAGACACAACCATAGCCCCCTTCACTTGCGTTTTGCTTAGCCAGCCCATAGACATAGGATGATTAGGACCTAAACTCTCTTTGTCGTCTGTTTTAGAGGTAAAGTCAAAATATTCGTTGGCAATATTGCTTGTTATCTGTGCGGCAAGCGCCACAATGATACACAAAAGAGAGTCAATCCAATCAAACGAATGGTCTCTTATTGCCAACATCACAGCCACAAGCACAGGGCTCAACGAGGCCGTAAGTGTAAAAGGTCTGATAAGCTTCACCCAAGGTTGTAACTTATAATTCGGTTTCATCTATTTATCTAAGGTATATCTTTATATAAAGAGTTCTCTTGTAGTGGTCCTATTGGCTCTATTTCTCCTCCTATGAATCAATCAATTAGGAGTGTTATTGGAAGAGATTGGAAGAAAGAGCTTGCAGTACGTCTTTCTTATCCTTCTCATCGATCAAAACCGTCATATTGTAATTACTTCCACCATAAGAAATCATCCTAACGGGATAATCTCTTATCGCATCCACAATTTTAGCCTCAAAACCAATATTATCCCACATCATATCACCTACGACACAGATAATGGTTAGGTTACGCTCAATGGAAACGACTCCCAACTTTTGCAATTCTGAAACGATATTTTCCAAGTTATCATCATTGTCAATGGTCAACGCAATACCCACTTCACTCGTTGTGACCATATCCACGACTGTCGAATAGGTCTCAAAGGCCTCAAATACCTTACGAAGGAAGTGCCATGACACCAGCTTATGATTACTTTTTATCTTAATCGATATGATACCGTCTTTGGCAGAAACAGCTTTGATGACATCCTTCTCTGTATCCAAAGAGATAAACGTACCGGGAAGAGATGGATGTAGTGTGTCAAGCAGTCGCACGGGAATATTGTGCTCTCGAGCCGGCTGTATACAAGTGGGGTGCAAAATTTTCGCCCCAAAATAGGCAAGTTCCGACGCTTCATCAAAATGCAACCGCCTTACCGGGCTTGTTTTATCCACAAAGCGAGGGTCATTGTTGTGCAGTCCGTCAATATCAGTCCAGATCTGAATCTCCTCAGCTCTGATTGCCACCCCTGCCAGTGAAGCAGTATAATCACTTCCTCCTCTTCTAAGGTTATCTACACGGCCATAGGCATTAAGACATATATAACCTTCAGTAACATAAATCTCTGTATCAGCAGGAGCCATCTTAATAAGTTTGCGCAGATGTTCGGTAATATACTTGAGATCCGGTTCGGCATTCTTATCTGTCTTCATGTAATCAAGGGCAGGCAGAATATGAGACTTAATGCCCATATCAAGCAAATGACGATGCATCATAGCTGTGCTCATTAGTTCGCCTTGCGCCAAGATGCGCTTCTCCTCAAACAGTGAGAAATTGTCTCTCTCGCTCAACTCTCGCATTAGACCAAAGGAGGTCTCTACTGCAGCACCTGCTATCTTTCGACTACTCTCTTTAGAGAATAGCTTTATAAGCTCTGTCTGATATTTTTGATAAAGACGATCTATCACCTCCTTCGCCTCAGCTCGCTTACCCTTGAGCAAAAGACCGGCAATCTCAACCAGCGTGTTTGTTGTGCCTGCCATCGCAGACAATACAACAATTACCGGTTTGCTTCCTGAGCTAACTAACTGTGCTACACTATCTATTCTTTCTGCAGAGGCCACTGATGTACCTCCAAACTTCAATACTTTCAAAGTAGTTTTCTCCTTAACGCGTTATGTTAAAAACTTTATCACTAAGGGTGTCCATCGCACCAATATTATCCATGCGAATAAAAGGATATAACTATTCGCACCCTATCACTAACTCCTGAGCCGGGAAATGATCAATCAAAGCTCTGTTATGCGTTACCATCAGTACAGCGGCATGATCTTTTTGTGCGGCATCATGCAAAAGTCGAGTTATCTCAAACCCCGTCTTTTGATCTAAATTGCCGGTAGGCTCATCTGCTAAAATCAACTTCGGCCGACCAAGCAATGCTCGAGCTATGGCTATTCGCTGCTGTTCTCCACCGGAAAGTTCGTGAGGACGCTTATAGCCCTTGTTAGACATGTCAACCCTTTCGAGCACCTCCTTGATACGCTTGATACGCTCAGCCTTTTTTGAAACTCCGATGGCTCTCAAGACAATGTCAAGATTTTCTTCAGCCGTCAAATTGTACAACAATTGAAAATCTTGAAAAACAATCCCTATCTGGCGACGAAGCTTAGGCAAATGACGACGCTTGATTTTCATCATGTCATACCCTACAACCTCTGCCTTCCCCTCAGCAAAAGGAATCTCAGCATATAAAGATTTCAGAATAGAACTTTTACCGGCTCCAACACAACCGGTAATGTAGATAAAATCTCCTTCGTGAACAGTCAGATCAAAATCAGTAAGAAGAAGATGATCTCCCCTCCTTATGCTCACCCCTTTTAATGTTACAACCGGCAAATTTTCACTCATAACTTTATTTATGTTGTCCTCCAACCTCTCAGTTGCAGTACTATATTAAAAACTTTAAGAAGCTATTCGGAATTACTTCAAAGTTGTCTGATTGAAACTATTTGTCAATCACCATTCCCTTTCACCACACTGTACTTCAGCCATCATGACCTATTATCTCAATGCGATGCTGTTCATCATGATTCAATTAGTCAATCGAATTGAGTCAAACGACATCAGACATTCAAGAAACAAGGCCGTAAACAGAGCCCGATAAATAGGCCCTTTTCCTTACAGTATGAAGGTCAATCTCCATCCTAAAGCGCCTCTTACAGCAATCTCTTTTATTCCATGTAGAGACACCCCATTACAAAGGTACAAAAACTCAAAGGCTGTATAAAATATTTTAGCTTGACTTTTACTCACTTGGAATAGAAAATCCGACGGGCTCTTAATCCCAGATTTGTCGTTAGAAATATTATTAGATTGAAATATTAGGATCTCTGGCTCGTTTCCAGAGGGCTAAAAAAGCAGATCTGTGTTTTAGCGCCAGCGCCAGTTTTAAAGTTTTTTTACCGGCATATCTCTGAATATATCCGGGTATGGCCAAAAACTTCATCCGAATCGTTTTCAGCATATGTTTCTTTGGCGAGTTAATCACGACAATTCTAAAAAGGCTCATCAAATTATAAGCCATAACAGCCATGTTC
>NZ_JBHSGO010000134.1:0-6409 GCF_042654485.1 Falsiporphyromonas endometrii
AGACAATTCGAAATAATTTCTTTAATTTGTACTCGTGTGAGATCCATACTGTTTTACTGTTTTATTTTATTTTTTCAAAGATAATAGTCTTGGGTCTTACACACTTTTTTGGGACAGTATCTATATCTATGTGCTATTGTTATTTGACAGCTGTCACAGTATATCCGGCTTTTCTAAGTTGGTTGAGTACACCTTTTTCTCCAATGAGGTGTCCTGCTCCTACAGCGAAAAGTGTTGGTGCTTGTTTCATTATATTGGGCATAATTTTCACCCAATTGTTGTTTCTATTTGTAACGAGTTTGGTCATAAACTCTTCTGTCATATCGCAATCGTTACCCATCTTTCTGGTGAAAGCTTCTTCGAGAGCTTTAATATCTTGATGTTGGTATGCATTGACGAGGTCTTTTGTTTGCTCTTTGACGAATCCGATATTCCTTGCGGCACAAAGCAGGCCTTTGCAGCCTTCTTCCGGTTTGCCACCATAAAGAAGATTGATTTGATAGTCGGCTTCTTCGAGCCCTCCTACCTTCTTTCCCTTTTCTATGGCCTCTTTTTGAATGAACATATCAAGTGGATTTTGAGGATTGTAGTCTTGTACATACTTTATGCTGAGCATCACATCCATTTGTGCTACTATGGCAGTAGGGGTTAGTTGAGATAGCTGTGACTCTACCATTGGGTTATTCATATCTAATCCTGATACTTCTGAGATATAGTTATATACGTCTTGTAGCTCTTCCCCGCTAAAGAAGTCTTTAAGTGTTTTTCCTTCAGGAAGAATCATTGTTGCTTGGATTTTTTGTGTGATCTCAGGTTTGCTTAGTTCGGACATGACAACCTCTCCATAGACCTGTTTTACCTCATTCATAGCATTTTTCATACCGGTTATTGAGTCAGCAAATGTGCCTGGAGAGAAATGTTGTGTTCCTACGATATAGGAGGGTTTGTTAAGCCCTTTTCCTGATATCTTGTACAATAACTGAGCGTTTGATGTTGTAAGAGCCAAAAGGATTACAACAGTAAGTGAAATGAATTTTTTCATGACTAAAAATAGTTTTACATTTTTGTTGTGTTAATGAATTTCTTTCTATTATCTTGTTAATTGTCAAAATTACAACGAATTAGTCTTTATTCAAATCAAAAAGGCATTATTTAGTCCTTTTTTATTGTTATTTATCTGTTTCTTATCTGAAATAATCTTATGTGTAATTAACTTACATAATAGACTTTTTATATTATTATAAGGCTTGTTTATAGAGAAGGATAACATAGCTCTCTCGAAAGCTAAATTTGAGTTCAATAGTAAGGGTGGAAAGCGATTACTTTCTCACCCTATGTTGTTATTTTATATCCTTATTTGCAATAAATAAAAGATAGACATTATGTCCCAGTATAATATCCTTGTGATAATTGTATACTATAACTCTATTATTTCTGATGTATCTTTGGACTTGTATTAAGCGAGTTTATTTTAAGTTTTAAGAGAAGAATAGATTGTGCAACTCTCTTTCGCATAAGCCTTATATTGTTTTAGTTTTTAACATTTTGGCTGCAACTCTTCCTTCCACACAGATCGTCGTTGCGAGAGTCTATTGCAGATTGTTTTCAATGTCGTCATTAATGATTTCATTTACTTCCCATTGATTAAATAAGCCCCTTTTCTTTGAGCATTCTAATCATTTCCAACTCTTCTGGGGTAGCTTCGGGTATTTTTGATGTATCTTCTATTTTCTCATATTCATCAACCCAAGTTTTGAGAATATGCTTAACAATGTTACAAACTTTAATATCGTTTTCATCAATGTTTGTAAGATCCCATTCATTAAGAGGCGATTCTCCCAGTCTCTTTACGATGGCAATCTTAGAATTTCTGTATTTTTCTTTTTTCTTTGCAAAATAGTTGTTGCTTGCTGAGATGTTGAGCTTCTTTTCCAATGGTAATTTATTGCCGAGATGTTCTAACTTCTCATTTGTTTCCTCTTCGTCAAGAGTGTAGTATTTTGTGTCCCATGACTGTGGAAAAATATGCTCAATTTCCCAATATACAGGAAGAAGATCAGACTGAGTATCTTCTTGATAAGCCAGTAGTTTTAACAACATCCTGACCATATTCTTGTGTGGAGTAATAATCAATTTGTCTGTTCGAGTCTTCTCTATATCAACTGCACATCTATCTTCAGGTTTGTTCACTCCAAAACCTGCATAGAACTCTGGATGGCTATTTTTGATAATTTGCACATTAAGTTTGAGAATATCGGTTTTGACAGCATTGATAGTAGGGACTTCAAGGTAACGAGTCAGAAGCATGACATACAGTTTTCTAAGGAATATCAAAAACTGTTCTTCAAAGTTTGACTTATTTTTATGCTCCATGAAGAAGATAGAAACAGGATATTTCCAGAATTCGTTGGTGTAAGAGGAAAGACAGTCAAGAATCTTGCGAATATCCATATTCAGACTCCATTCTTCATCCTCTACAGGCTCTCTGTTGTTAATAACCTTCCAGAGTTGCAGATTTATTGCCAAATCATCTATAACTTCCGGAGTTAGACGATTACTATTTTTGTTGAGATAATACTTTCTGACTCCCGGTGTCGTTGATTTATCGTCCTTCTCTTTGGCACGCATGTAGAACATGTTGTAATAGAAAAGGGATTGAATGCTTTCATTAGCCTTTTCGGCATCAGTTTCCAGTTTTTTCCATTTATTTATGAACTTCTTCTTCTCTGAATCATCCAGTTTTTTGTAGATATATGACTTAAATATATCAGCATCAGACAGCGGAAGACCTCTATTATTTAAAGTATTGAAGATTGTGAGAGCCGTTTCTTGGTCATCTGCTGTGATAGGAAGGAGGATAGAATAGTTTAACAGTGCAAGAACAAAGTGGTATATTTGGTTTGGACTATTCTGAGATTTTTGCTCATATAATTCTTTGAATTTATTATAGTTCCTGGAATAGTTGTCTTTAGCGTTTTTAACTGTTTCTCCTGTTTCCAAAATGTTTTGAAGTATGCGATTACCATTGTCTGTAACTACCTCTGATCTTAGCAGGATCTGACTACGATCTTCTTTGCCAGTCATTTCATTCTCTTTCCAGAGAGCAGGTTTAATTTTTTGGATGAAGTTTCTCACCTCGTCAGTTTTATTATCCTCCTTCTCCAACATATAAAATACAGCTCTCAGTAGCAGGAATAATGATGTTATTCGTTGTTGACCATCAATAATTTGTCGTTCTCCATCTTCCTCGTATGATACAATGCATCCTAAGAAATAGCTCTTTGCTCCATCATTATGGGTTCGCTCTATTGAAAATTCCCAAAGATCTTCGAAGAGTGTTATAATTTCGTCGTCCGACCATGAATAAGGGCGCTGATACTCAGGAATAACAAAAGGTATTTCCTGACCGCTTGTTAGTAGTTGGAGTACACTCTGTTTGTTGACGTTTATATTAGCTGTAGCCATATTTTTATCTTTTGTATTATTATTTCAAGTTTATTTGCTATAAGGCAAGACTAATGCTTTTATAATCTTTTTGTAGATAGATTAAATTAAAAAGAAAGTAGAGATAGCTTAAGAATACTTTCTTTAGTAAGAATGCTCTACTATCACTACTTATTATGACAAATATAAGATTCTTTCTACAAGTCTTTATGGCGTTATCATTTGAATCAATTATCTTCTTTTGTGTGATTAGTTTTATTGTAATTGGCTTTATGTTATGATATATTCTTTGTATGAATATATTTGTATAGAAAAATGCTTTTATATAGAAATGTTTTTATAAATTTGTTCGGCATGCATGACACAATGTTAACACAGTCGATTGTTGTTAAGGTGAATAAATTTTAATTATTGAACTATGAAAAGATTGATTATTTCTATGATGGGAGTGGTATGCCTTGTCAGTTTACTATTTTCCCCAGCCTTTGGTCAGAGATTAAGACCATTAGTACGCAACGGTGCTCAATCAGTAGAGTGGTTTAGAGGTGCTAAACAAATTGATTCTATTGAGTTTTTCCCTTTGAAGACAGCTCATTATGTTGCCAAAGATATCAAAGGCAACAGTTATAACTTTGAGTCTATCTTAAGTTCCGGGAAACATATTCTAATTGATGTTTCAGCAGTGTGGTGTGGTCCGTGTTGGAATATTCATAAATCTAAATTGTTAGAGAAGATTCAAGACAAGTACAAAGAAGATTTGCTTGTTTTGTGGGTAGACAATGAGGGAAATCCTCTCGATGTACTTCAAGGTGGGGGTAACTCCAATGGGGATTGGACAGATGGAGGCAATTGTCCTACACCTATTATTTCTGATGCAAATCTTACTGCAACTTTAGGTTTGCCGGTTCCTTATTATCCAAGTTTCTTCTTTATTGATCTGGATCGTTCTTATGGCTCATGTTTTGAGCATATTACGATACATAAGATGGCAGGTATTGATTATTTGATGGAGCACTCTCTTCATCTTGACAGCAAACCGACCTTGTCAAAAATCTCATCGGAAGGTGGTGTTGTCAATAGTGATGTGATTTTGTTTTCTAATACTCGATCGGTAGATGCCAATGCTGTGTATAGTTGGAGTATTGAGGGCGCCACACCTTCTACATCATCAGAAAAAACCCCAAAAGTTCGTTGGGATAAACCCGGCATTTATCAAGTGTCCTTAACTGTAAAAGACCGCAATGGTGAAGTGTCTTATAGTACGAATATTGGTATAAACTCAGAGTCTCTTGTAAGTTATTTCCCTTATAAGGAGGGTTTTAACAGCAAACCGGTGGGTTGGACCTCAATTGATATTGATAAAGATGGATATAATTGGATGTCTTTGAACGATATGTATGTGAAGGTGTACAAAGATATGTGGAAGCCTGAATATACAGCTGATGAGGCTCATAGTGGAATGGACTGTTATGCTTCATTTTCTAATTATCTCGAGTCTATCGATGAGTCAGGTAATCCCTCTTTTAAGAAGTTGAATACTAAGCAGATGCTTGTGACTCCGGCGATTCAACTACCTAAGGACAAGGTGGTACATTTGAAATTCTATACACATAATCTTGAACCCAACAATACAGATCAGTTGTCTGTTGTTATCTCGGAGAGTGGCAATGGTGAAAATGACTTTACAGAAGTCCTTCTACCTGCAAAGGTTTACGAAGTTGATATGGATAAGATTTGGAATGAGGTGAGTGCATCTTTGGAAAAGTATGCGGGGAAGAAGATTTATATTGGTTTTCTTCATGAAGGCAATGGTGCTATTGGGGTCTATCTGGATGATGTTTCATTGATTCAGGGAGAGCTCCTATCGGTAGATGCTCCGAGAGGTGATAACTTCATGTTTGTAGTCAGTCAGGATGCCGACCATATTGTTGTGTCGGGCAAAGGTAGTGCTGAGGCTTTTGTTTATGATATGGATGGCAAGTTGCTTATGAGTGAGCGATTTGATCAAGATCTTTCTTTGAATATCAGTGGTCTGCCTGCCGGATGCTATTTGGTCAAGATAAAATCTATTAATCAAGAAGTGGTGGAAGTGCATAAAATCGTTGTTGAGTAAGTAAGCATAATCGTTTGTTAACAGGTAGTCGTATCATTTTGTTGGTACGGCTACCTTTGTTGTTTATAAAATTTTAGATATGCTTTTGTTGAGCTGTTCGACACATACATAAGACCCTCATTTATTGCGAAAGAAATTGATTTTTAGTATATTAGTCGTTGATAAATAATACTAACCATGGAGATAAGCATATTACTTGCCATATTTTTGATTGCTATTTTGCTTGGAAGAGCATTCCTTCAATGGAGCAAGGTATGTCCTATTCTAAGAGAGCAAATAGATGACTCTGTAACTATCAAATATGATTTAATGAATCGTCTTTCTCATAGGGCTGTGAAGTTCGTAATGAGAGAGTTTTATTTGTTAAATATTGTTGTCTTGATTGCTACTCAAAAAGCTACCCAAAACACACTGATTCAAACTCAAAATCTCAAATTCGAGGGTTAGGGTCATCGGACCTTTTTACCGACTTTGCCCGTTTTTATAGTACGAAACGGGCTTTTTTTATGCTCTATTTTAACAAATAAGCTCGCGCAAGAAGCAATCTATTCTCGCGCGACTTTCGATCCATTGTCGCGCGACCTTGACATGCGAAGTCGCGCTACTTGGGGTGCAACCTCGCGCGAGTTTAGGTTCAAAGTCGCGCGAGAACGGATTGCAAGTCGCGCGACCTTCCAAAAAAGGCGGCCTGAAGTCGTTTTTTAAGCCGCCTTTTTGTCCATAAAAAAGATACTGTCCCAAAAAAGTGTGTAAGACCCAAGACTATTATCTTTGAAAAAATAAAATAAAACAGTAAAACAGTATGGATCTCACACGAGTACAAATTAAAGAAATTATTTCGAATTGTCTGGC
>NZ_JBHSGO010000135.1:0-6701 GCF_042654485.1 Falsiporphyromonas endometrii
AAAATTTTAGAAGACTGACGATTGATTATGAGTTTCATGCCGCTACTGCAGAGGCTATGGTTCAACTTGCTTTCTGCAAAATATTGCTTAATAAATTCTCTGAATAATTTTTAAACAGCTTCTAAGAATTGGTGGTATTTGATACAAAACATCCGAAAATAAAGTATTATAATTTATCATTATGTTACATCGTATTCGTTTTATATGTATGTTTGTCGACAAATAAACCTATATGTATGTTATTAGTATTGTTCAATTGTCAAATACATAGATATTTGTCTTTTGATTGGTTATTATCTAAACAAAGTGAATTATGAGAAGAAACAGTTTTTTGAGCATTTTAATTGCTCTTTTTTCGGGCTTGTTCATTTTGGCTATGCCCGGGTGTAGCAGTGATGATCCTGTGACACAGGAACCTAAACCGGATCCTAAACCGGAACCTGAAAATGTTGATTTTCCATTTCCAGATCTCAGATGGTTTGATACTCGTGACATGATTGTTGCATTTGAAGAGGGACAGGGAAGTAAACTTGTCCAAGAAGACAAAGAGATGGGTTATATGCTATTCTCTACCAAATTCGACAATGTGCCACAGATTGGTTATGTGATGGGAATGGCTATCCAGATGTTTACTGATAGTGCGACACTTGTCAGCGATAAGTTTATTGCCTTTATGAAGAAAAAGGGATTTACTACAGATGGGAAAAACAACAATGGCTATGTCAGCTATAAGAGTAGTTGGTCTACAATCAATGCGTATGCTTTACTTAGGACACAGCAAGTTGAAGGTGGCGAGCTCAAGCCCGGTATGTGCTTTACCTATGTTGCCCCCGTACTAAAAGCTATTCCTTATCCTATGCTGAAATGGGATGCTTCGCAGGACGAAATCAAGAAATATGAAAAAGAACAAGGCTATGAATTGATTTCGAATAATACCGATAAGTATAACCATAAGGTAATTACTTTCAACAAGAAAGAGGAGAAAAAGGAATTTACAGAGATGTTTGCCCATCGTTATATTTTCGATGGTGATAAGCTAATCAAAGTATCGCTCATCATTGCTCCTCCGGGATATGTTATGACAATCTATGAAGGCGGTTTTATGACAAGTCAGGATTTTGAAACTTTGGTAAGGAACGAGGGATATAAGTCAGAGCGGAAATCTCAGGAAGTTGATGGTAAGAAAGTAGAATTCCAGGTATATTCAAATCAAGAGAAGAAGATAAAATTTACCTTGGTTCCTTGGAAGATCAATCTTAATGGCAATAATGGTTGTGGCGCTGCAGGCTTAGACTTTGTTCCTTTTGACGGACCAGATCTTGTAAATGGATGATTATATGATTTACCCAACCATAAGGGTGGTAAGTTTTCATAAAAAATGATTTGATAGGAGTTGTGTCGATATTTGATACAACTCCTATTTCTTTTTTGACAAACACTTGTAGCAACCTATACTTTCTACAAGCGTCAATAAAAATAAACCTTATAGCGACAGATTGAGATGGGAAAAGGAAAGTCGAGATTTTGGGGTCGACGGATAAATACAATGGAAAAGGCTTTATGTCAATTGTATCTGCATTGCTTAGCATCAGAAGACTACACAACCCGGAATAATCCTCTTGAACATCAGTTCTCCAATTACCTTCGCTTAACTGATTATCTCTCCGTGGAGACTTCCATCATACCCTGTAATACATATCTTATATTCCAATATATTGTGCTAACTTTGCGATATATCCTGTTGAGAGCAACTGGGTGTGATTTTGCAAAGAATTATCAATTGTCAATGATGCATTTTAGGATATTGATTTCTCGACCTTATCTCTATTTGTGTTTGGACTCATCATTAGATGACAAAAGCATGTGGAATATAAAAACTTAGTCGAAGAGTAATTAACCTAAGAGGTTGTTATGACTTTATGGAAAAGTATAATTTAAGAGTACAGAGTTGAAGATCCTCTCAATATTTGATTATTTCGGACTAAACTCGACACTCTTTCCAATTAACTACTAAAATAGATTCAAAACAGCTTCTCCAAAATGGGCATAGGCATACCGATCCCCTGTAGAATGGTTGACCGATATATATTGTACATTATTGAATAATTGCCATTATTGGCATTTCAGATCTATTTAAAACGATGACATATTGGTCAATCTTTTGGCATCGAACAGTCGTATCTATTTTAACTTTATAGCAAAGTCCATTCAGAGTTTTCTACATAAAAAGCTATTATGCTGATTTGGGACAATTTGACTTAAATCTATGATAAGACGTGGAGTAAAGAGGCGTCTGAATTAAACGAAAGTAGTCAAGCGGAGTCCCATAAGAGGTCATTATTAGTCTCAACATTGAGCAGTTTATTACAAAATTAATACTAACTACATGAAACGTTCTTTGATTAGTCCGTTTAAACGGATTACTACTCAAAAACCTAATGCAACTGTATTGTTGTTTTTAGCAGCCGTACTGGCTGTGATTGTCGCTAATTCTTCTATGAGTGGGTTTTACAACACCCTTTTGGACTATAAAGTGAGTCTGCAAATTGGTGGTTATGAATTGTTTGCTCATCATGGAGAAACCATGACTTTGCTACAGTTTGTGAATGATGCTTTGATGGCAATCTTCTTTTTTGTAGTTGGTCTGGAGATTAAGCAAGAGATGCTTGTCGGAGAACTTAGCTCCGTGCGAAAAGCTCTGTTGCCCGTGATTGCAGCATTTGGAGGTATGATTGTACCAATACTGTTTTATATGCTGATTTGTCACTCCGGAGATGCAGCAAGAGGTGCAGCAATTCCAATGGCAACCGATATTGCATTTGCTTTGGCAGTCTTGAGTATGCTTGGCAAAAAAGTACCCACTTCACTTAAGACATTCCTTACGGCCTTGGCGGTCGTGGATGATATAGGTGGTATTGTGGTAATTGCCATATTCTATTCTTCTCACATCGAATTTGGATTGCTATTGGCAGCTTTTGCAATTATCGTATTTATGTTTTTGTGTGGAAAGTTTGGCTATGCAAGAAAGTGGCTATACTATATCGGCGGAATCATCGTATGGACATTGTTCCTCGAAAGTGGTGTACATGCAACTATTGCAGGTGTATTGGTAGCATTTACAATACCTACCAAAACAAAGATTTGTCACAAAAAACTTCAAGATGAAATACAATTACTTTTCAATATGATGCCAAGCGGTGAGAGATCATTCAAAGGTAGTACAATGCTATCTCACAAGCAGGTAGAGGTATTGCACACAATTCAGCAGACAGCATACAATTCGGTTCCATTAGTACAAGAGATTGAGTCTAACTTCTCTTCATTTGTAAATTATGTGGTGTTGCCACTATTTGCATTCGTAAATGCCGGAGTAGTCATTGGAGGTGTAACCACAGAAACACTCATGGGAGTACCTTTGGCGATTGTGTTAGGTCTTGTATTAGGTAAGTGTCTCGGGATATTTAGCTTTACATGGTTGTTTGTTAAATCCGGTGTTGGTAAGATGCCTAAGGGTATGACTACACACAACCTTCTGGCTTTGTCAATGATTGGAGGAGTCGGATTTACCGTTTCTCTATTCTTGGCAAGTTTGTCTTTCGGAGAAGCTATGCCGGAATTGTTTAATGGAGCGAAGATCGGTATCTTTGCAGGGTCTATTATCTCGGGAGTTGTTGGATTTTTCTGGCTGAGACATGTTCTCAACAAAGAGCATGCATTAGCTGCTTCCAAATCATAAAAGGCCTGATCTCTCACAAGAGAGAGCTGTCAGATTTGGGTTTTCAACAATTAAGAAGCTGTTAAGAGCTGAATGTATCGAAAGAGTCTACCATGTTGCTTCAACATACAGTCCTATTGACAGCGTCAAAATTTCTTTCAAACTGTATGTAAAATATATTCTGACAGCTTCTGAATATTAGTTTTTATATAACTAATTGATTTTGAATTAATAATATATTATCTTATCGGGTGTGTAAAGGGCTTTCTATTGATTGATGAGCATAGTTGAAAAGGCCGAATAATGGAGATGTCTCAAAGCATCTATAGCCTATAAACAGTAGGCTTATCGCCTTGAAAACTAAATTTATTGCTCCATTTTTTATTGACAATCAAAAGAAAAGACTACCTTTGCCAACCGAAACAAAGTATAACAAGTACAATTAAAAGAAACGTTCTAAATTTTATAGAATTATGACTAAGGCAGATATTGTGAATAAGATACACAAAGACACCGGTATCGATCGCGAAGATGCACTCAAAGTTGTTGAGTCATTCATGGATAATGTAAAGAGTGCGTTGATTGGTGGAGAAAATGTATATCTAAGAGGATTTGGTAGCTTCATTGTTAAGGAAAGAGCTGCGAAGATGGCTAGAAACATTACAAAGCAAATAACAATTCAAATACCAAAACGTAAAGTTCCTGCCTTTAAGCCAAGCAAGCTGTTCTCAGCAGAGGTAAAATAAAGAACAAACATTTTAGAGATATCAACTGGAAGTATAACCCTATAAAATGAGAAAAATATGCCAAGCGGTAAGAAAAGAAAAAGACATAAGATGGCAACTCACAAGCGTAAGAAAAGACTAAAGAAGAATAGACATAAGAAAAAGTAATCTTCACTTTTCTCTGTGAGGGAGCCGAAAAGTTTGCTATTGCGAAACCATTTTCCGGCTCCTTTGCTTTATCTTAAAAAGAGGGTCATATGATCAGATCCTAAAAGGTATGATAGTAGTTTATACCAATGATCATATTATCATTTTTGCTAACAGCAGACCAAAATAACAATGGTGTGCAAAGTCCACAATTAAAAGTGAATAGCGAACTCATTATTGACGTTGCATCAAAGCAAGTTTCCATCGCTGTTCTTGAAGATGGGAAATTGGTGGAGTTGCAACGCGAACCCCGAGATCAAACCTTCGCAGTAGGAGATATCTACTTGGGAAGAGTTAAGAAAATTATGCCGGGATTAAACGCTGCTTTCGTGGACGTAGGTTACAAAAAGGACGCATTTCTCCATTACTTTGATTTGGGGCTTACCTATAAGTCCCAACAAAAGTTGATGGATAAGTTGGAAAAGCAGAAAAGTTTGCCCTCCTTACCAAAGATGCAACTTGAGGCCGATCTTCCCAAAGACGGAAAGATTGCCGAGTATCTCAAGAGTGGTCAGACTATTTTGGTGCAGATAGCCAAAGAACCTATCTCAACCAAAGGTCCAAGATTGTCTACCGAAATTTCTTTTGCAGGACGAAGTTTGGTCTTAGTGCCTTTTGCAGATAAAGTATCTGTATCACAAAAGATTCACTCCGGCGAAGAAAGAGCAAGGCTTAGGCAACTTATTCTGAGCATAAAACCAAAGAATTTTAGCGTTATTATTCGAACTTCTGCTGCCGGTAAAAAGGCATCAGAGCTGGACCAGGAGCTTAGGACTCTTATTACTAGGTGGGAAGACTGTCTGAAGAAGGTTCTCAAAGTGAGCAAACCTCCCCAGTTAGTTTATGAAGAAGCCGGAAGAACTCTTGGACTTCTAAGGGATACGTTCAATCCGGATACATTTCAGAACATCCATGTCAATGATAAGGGTTTCTTCGATAGTATCAAGGATTACATCTCTTTGATTGCTCCGGGTGCAGAAGATATTGTTCATCTTTATAATGGTGAACTGCCAATATTTGACAATTTTGCTGTAACAAAACAGATAAAAGCTCTTTTTGGCCGTACCGTTACGTACAAGAGTGGTGCGTATCTGATTATAGAGCAAACCGAAGCGATGCATGTCGTAGATGTCAATAGTGGCAACCGAGCTAAGGGAAGTGATAAGCAGGAAGATACTGCTGTTGATGTTAATATGGCAGCAGCAGAAGAGCTTGCCCGTCAGCTCAGACTTAGAGATATGGGAGGAATCATCGTAGTCGACTTTATAGATATGATTGATCCTCAACACAGACAACAATTATTTGAGCATATGTGCAAGTTGATGTCCAATGACAAGGCAAAGCACAATATTCTCCCGCTAAGTAAATTTGGATTGATGCAGATAACACGTCAGCGTGTGCGTCCTTCAACCAACGTTAGTATTGAGGAAAAGTGTCCCACCTGTATGGGTACAGGACGAATGAAGGGATCTATCCTCTTTACAGATACATTGGAAGAAAAAGTTAATCTCCTTGTAAATACACATAAGGTGAGAAACTTTGTTCTTCATGTGCATCCATATGTCGCAGCCTACCTTAAAAAAGGTATCATCTCGACTGTAATGCGCTGGAAAATGAAATATGCCAAAGGTATCAAAGTGATACCCGACCAAAGCATAGCCTTTTTAGATTACAAATTCTTTGATAATGAAGGTAATGAATTGGAGGATTTGGATGGTATTTGATTTTTGGCAAGTAAAATAGAAAGCTTAAATATTAGAGCATTCAGGAAGATAAAATCCTGAATGCTCTTTTTTGATATTATTGCCGCCCGATAAAAGTCTTACGGTCAAAATAGTTGCGAGTATCCGGTAGTATCCCTAAAAAGTGCGCAATCGAAGGTTTTCTCTGAATCCAAATTACCATTATTAGCCCCATCATACCCACATCTTGATACTGTCCCAAAAAAGTGTGTAAGACCCAAGACTATTATCTTTGAAATTACAAACTAAAAAACGATAAAAAGCATGAACCTTACACAAGTACAAATTAAAGAAATTATTTCGAATTGTCTG
>NZ_JBHSGO010000136.1:0-6738 GCF_042654485.1 Falsiporphyromonas endometrii
TTGGAAAATTTTAGAAGACTGACGATTGATTATGAGTTTCATGCCGCTACTGCAGAGGCTATGGTTCAACTTGCTTTCTGCAAAATATTGCTTAATAAATTCTCTGAATAATTTTTAAACAGCTTCTCAGAGTATCAAACATGTAGATGAGTGCTTCAAGGTGATATTTTTGTTATATTTGTAGAAGTTATTATTATCTATTCTTAGGTCTTTTTAAGGTGGGGGTTGCGTTGGTAGCTCCCACTTTTGCCAAAAGCAAAGTAATGCAATATGGAAATCAAAAAATATAGTATTAAAGAAGTTGCTAAGATGTTGGATATTACCGAAAAAGAGGTACAAAACCACATAAAGCAAAGTGATTTGATCGCAACAAAAATCGGTGATAAAACATGGGTATCAGAAAACAATCTTAACAATTTTATTAACGGAGTTCGTTGGGGGTAATCTGATACTATTGAATTGACTGCGAGTGCTTGAATTATTCGGGTGCTCGCTTTTTTGTTTTTAAGGGGTTGGTTTTATTTTTTTGACTGAACTAAAAAGAATGAACGACCGACAGAAACGCCATAAATTTAAGCGATAATATACGAGGTGTACAGTTTACCATGACAGACAACGAACAAAGCCAACGAGCAAAATAAAGGGCAAATATCAGGTATTTGAGCTAAGCTACATATTGTGTAAGTCGGAATGTATCTAATCTGAATATTGTTAAGGTTAGCTTTTGAGCTTGCCGATATTGCCGACCATTAAAAAAAACGACCTAAGTTTAACTTAGAACGATCGACCACGAACAAACAATGTTTGTATCAGATAGCTGACAGGAATATAAATACCATCAGGTAACACAAATAACCTCATAGTTTTTACATCTAAAATCGTTGTTGGATAAATCTAAAAAGAAAAGAGTACCCATAACTGTACCCATTTAGGTTTTTTGCAACTCAATATCATACAATATAACACACTGTAAAAGAACTGCTTACACTCATCACGAGCGCAAGCAGTCAATAAGTATAATGAAAACGAATTATCGAAATGAATTAACAGCTATTTGAATTAAACGATAGGTCAAAGAGCTCTACACTATGCTATGAGCTCAAAGTATGAACTACCGAGAGTTATATATCAAATTCAAAAAGCGACTATCAATCTTCAGCTTCCTGCTCTGCAGCATAGGCAGCCAGAAGCTTTTCTTGCACATCACCCGGCACAAGTTCGTATCCTGAGAAACTCATTATGAAACTTGCCCGTCCTCCTGTTACAGAGCTCAGTGCAGTAGAGTATGAAGACATCTCAGCCAAAGGCACCTTAGCTTTGATAAGCTCATAACCCTTTTTGGAGTCCATACCCATAATCATGGCCCTGCGGGATTGCAAGTCACTGATGACATCTCCCATATAATCGGCAGGGACAGATACTTCTACATTATAAACCGGCTCAAGTACTTTTGGAACAGCATTCTTGAAAGCTTCACTAAATGCATTGCGTCCTGCAAGCATAAACGAAACCTCATTGCTATCTACCGGGTGCATCTTTCCATCATAGACAATGACACGAACATCTCTTGCGTAAGATCCTGTAAGTGGACCTCGCTCCATTCTGGACATAACACCTTTGAGTATTGCCGGCATAAACCTTGCATCAATGGCCCCACCAACGATACTATTGACAAAAATGAGCTTTCCACCCCAATCCAAATTGATCTCTTGTGTATCACGAGGCGTAATCTTAAACTCCTGTCCATTAAATTTATAAGATGTCGGCATTGGCTTTCCATCTTCATAGGGCTCAACGATCAAGTGAACCTCTCCAAACTGCCCTGCTCCACCGGATTGTTTTTTATGTCTGTAGTCAGCACGAGCCGGCTTGGTTATTGTTTCACGATATGGAATACGAGGTTCCATAAAATCAATTTCGATCTTATCATTGTGTTCGATACGCCATTTCAAGGTTCTCAAATGAAACTCTCCCTGGCCTAACACAATCATCTGCCTCAACTCTTTGCTCTGCTCTACCACCCAAGTTGGATCTTCCTCATGCATGCGCAAAAGAGACTCACTAAGCTTCTCTGTATCTGCTTCATTCTTGGCCTTGATAGCTCGTCTGTATTTAGGTGCCGGATACTCTACCAAATCGAAAGTATGATTGCTTCCTTTGGCATTTAATGTATTGCCACGTCTTACGTCTTTAAGCTTAACTGTTGCACCAAGATCCCCTGCCACCATTTGGGGAACTGCCGTACGCGTCTGACCGGCACAAACAAAGAGCTGCTGAATGCGTTCTTTTGATCCGCGAGTCGTATTATCCAAATCGGTACCCTCTTGAAGAGTTCCGGACATCACCTTAAAATAAGATACCTCACCAATATGAGGCTCTACCGAACTCTTGAAGAAATAAACACTGGTCAATGCAGTCGGATCGGGGACCACTTCATTGCCCTTTTCATCCAATACCGCACTCAACTTAGCCGGCGAAGGAACCACATTGCCAAGAAATTCCATTGCACGACTTACACCAACGCATTTTACAGCGCTGATACAGAAAACAGGTATAATACTCCTTGCCAATAAACCTGCTCGAATACCTGACCTCATCTCATCTTCGGTCAAGGTGCCTTTGTCAAAAAACATTTCCATCAAAGCCTCGTCATTTTCCGCAGCAGACTCGACAAGAGCTTGATGGAGAGCTTTTGCCCTATCCATTTCGTCTTCAGGAATATCAGAGATAACGGGAGCCTCTCCCTCCTTTCCATATTTATACATCTTCATCATCAAAACGTCTATGATAGTGTCGAAGTTCGGCCCCGGATTGAGAGGATATTGAACCGGTACAATCTTCGAACCATAACGTTCTTTGAGCTGAGCAATTGTATGCTCATAGTCTGCCTTGTCACTATCAAGTTGATTAATGACAAAAAGTGAAGGTTTATTTAACTTTTCGATGAGGCGAAACTGGTTGATCATCCCCACCTCGATACCATACTGAGCATTGACTGTCATTACAGCTGTATCTGCAACTGTAAGAGCAGAAATTATAGCTCCGGCGAAATCGTCCGAACCCGGACAATCTATAAAGTTGAGTTTACGATCATTAAATTCTACACTTATCAAGGTAGAAAAAACTGAATAACCATATTCTTTCTCAACCGGGAAATAATCACTAACTGTTGTACCGGCATCAATAGAGCCTCGACGTTTTATGATACCACCTTCGAGGAGGATAGACTCCGCAAAGGTGGTTTTCCCGGATCCGGAACTGCCTAAAAGAGCAATGTTCCTAATGTCTTTTGTTTGATAAACCTTCATGTGGCTAAAAGATTTTAAAATGTTGTGTTGTTGTTATGTTGGCTGCATCAATTTAAGGAGATTCCTTAAACGAAGCGACTGCAAATTATAAAAAACTTTTCATTATCCCAATACTTTTTAGAAAATAAAATACAATTAAGTACGCTTTCATACTGTTATTTCAATGCAACTAATTGAAATATAGAGTAGATATGATATTAAAAGAAAATACAAACAATTTGATATAGCACGGAGTCATTTACAAAAATAATGACACCACAGAGATAAAATAACTTTCAACATAGAAACAACAAGTTGGAAATAAAAGGTCAAAAAAGGCTCGAAAGGGAGCAAAAACGCAATTATAGATATGGCAAATATCGTTAATAGACCTACTCATCAATTCTAACGATAAAATATATTAATCCCGTTCTAACGGATGATGTTTTCGCCCATAGAAGACTCTCAGAATTGTCATGTTCGCTTTCGGTACAAAGAAAAGGTTTTTAGAGACAGTCAATCAAAGGCAATCTATCCACAAAACAAAAAAGGATATGCACGACTAAAGAATTTCCACATAACAATCTCCCTTATTCAGTTGATTCTAAGATATCAGCATATATATTATGATTTAAGAAAATCAGCCTTATTGTACTGATTGTATCTTAAATGTTATCTTTGCCATATAGATATTTGTAGATATAATGATCAAAGATTGCAATATGAAGATAAAAGGAGTAATCACAGGGGATATTGTCTCTTCCTCACACATTCGGTTGGAGCTGCGCAAAAAACTATTGGTTGCCATGAGGGAAATAGCAGAAGACTTGAAAAGTTTATCTGACCTAAAGATTGAATTTTTTAGAGGCGATAGTTTTCAGATCCTTGTAGAGCAGCCGGAAAAGACCCTATTGGCAGCCGTTTTGTTTCGAGCCGGCTTAATTAGTCGCACCCCGGAGAAAAGCAAGCAACACTGGGATGCACGTATATCTATAGGTGTAGGTGAGGTTAATTTTCTTGCAGATGATATCGTAGTGTCCGATGGAGAAGCTTTTCAGTTTTCCGGAAAAGGGATGGATAATATGAAGAAGAGGAGACTTGTTTTGCACACAAGATGGGTGCCTATCAATGAAGAGTTGTCAATTAGCACAGCTTTTGCCGACGATGTTATTTCGGGATGGACACAAGCACAAGCAGAGGCAATCTATCTTGCATTGCTACATGACATACCTCAGAAGGAGATAGCTTCACAAATCGAAAAAACTCCTCAAACAGTAAGTAAACTTTTGAGTTATGCCAAAGAAGATCTAATAAAGAAGTTCTTGGAGCGCTACCAATATCTAATTCTTAAGGAAATAAACGAATGAATTTGCCAATCCTTTTACGACTACTTTTTGCCCACATCCTTGCTGACTTCGCATTGCAACCCGATTTCCTGTCTCAAGGAAAAAGCCAAAGAGGATACAAAGGGTTGATCTCTCTACTGATCCACAGTTCTATTCACGCTGCATTGGCTTACGCATTGGTAGCACAGTGGAATAATTGGGTGATTCCACTCATAATTTTCCTTACTCACTTCGGTATGGACTGGATAAAAGTCCATAAGATGCAACAAACAACGAAAAGCTTTCTAATTGATCAAGAAGTACATATTGCTGTTATCCTTATCATCTGGCTCATTTTCTTTACTAATGGCTTTACTATTGAGCAGTTTCCCATAGAGTGGAATAGTCCAAAGGTATGGATTATTGCCATTGCTTACCTGCTTGTCCTGCAACCCACCTCTATCCTATTGGGGCTGTTTATTGCAAAATGGACTCCAAATGAGTTGAAAGAGAAATCTCTTCCGAATGCAGGCAAATGGATTGGCTACTTGGAACGCTTGCTTATTCTCACTTTTATACTGAGTGAAAACATCGAAGGGGTAGGCTTCTTATTGGCAGCGAAATCTATTTTCAGATTTGGCGAGTTGAATAAGCCGGGAGAAATACGCACAACCGAATATGTGCTCATAGGCACTCTGGCAAGTTTCAGCATTGCCATTATTATTGGATTGCTCACTTTACATCAAATAAAGCCATAGAATATCGATATACCATATACTGTCATAAGCTATCTATCTCTTTATCGGACTCTTTCGACACACTCTGATCCGTTATACTGATTATCACAAGATTGATGTTGTTCCGATCATTGATAGGACTTAGTCTTCAGGCTATTCACTCTTATTCTTTATTATAATGTTTAGTCTATTATCTTGCCTAATGATTTCCTTTACAAAATTGTGGATATCTTCTGGTCTGATATTGTCCAGAATCTGAATAAAGCTTTCTTCACTACGATCTCCTTTCCAGTATTTTTCTACCATTCTATCCAACCAAAAGCTATTGGTTTTTAGTCGTTCAGGGTATGATTTCTTAAGATGCTCGACTGCATAGTTGAAGTACTCTTTTTTAGGACCGGACTTAGCGAGATTTTCAATAACCGAATATACGATATCATTCATTTCCTGCATTTTGTCCGGATCCGTTGGAAAAAATACGTTTATGGCCGCTTTGTCTTCGACCTCATCCAGGTTGCCTGATGTAACAAAGACAGTGTAAGCCCCTCCGATCTCTTCCCTTATTTTTTCCGTATACATTTGTTTCAAGATGCTTTCTGTAAGATTGAGCATTATAGAGTTTTTAGTAGTCTGCTTCATATCGAACGGCATGACGTTCATAACGTATGCGATCGGAATAGAAGTCTCCCATTCTATAATTTTCTGGTGTCTTCCACCCCTCATGGGAAGGGTAACACACTCATCCGTCGTATTAGGATTATTCTTGTCCACGGGAAGGGATGCCAGATAACTTTCGATAAGTGGGCTTATCTTGTCGATATCTATATTTCCTACGATGAATATTTGGGCGCCCTCCATGTTCCCCAACTGTTCCTTATTTATCGTCATTATCCTTCCGTAATCTGCATTATTTACATCGAATACGGACTGAAACCTAGCCCTCGGCGAGTCAAACAGGAAGGGTGTAATGCTGTCATTTATCGCGCTCTGTATGTCTCCTTCGCTTGATTTAAGAACATCCTCACGTCGATCTATGTATGCCTTAAATGCTTTCTTGTCCTTTCTCAGATTGGTACAGTTGAGATATAGCAACTGCAGAAGCGTTTCAAAATCATTGATGCTGGAAATGCCTTCCATTGATACGTCGTGCAATTCGAAATCGATATCGAGATTGGCGGAACTGCCTGAAAGTATTCTTTGTAGCTCTATCTGGTTGTGCTTTCCCAAGCCGCTTACGTTTAGCGCCTGATTGAGAAACTTCAAATCAATAGTTCGTTAAAAAATATCCAAGCCTAAGCGGCTCTGGCAGTAAATAAAATGAGTTCTTTGAAAAGTTTGTCAATAACTTGCGGGTCTGGGCTAATCCCAAACACGCAAATAAATCGTTCA
>NZ_JBHSGO010000137.1:0-6831 GCF_042654485.1 Falsiporphyromonas endometrii
TTTCTTCATGCTTAACCATTCGTTTTGACAACATTTCAATGATCTCTTTAGTGTTTTCGAACCGACTTTTGTCAGTTCTATTGTTTAACTTTTAATTTTTCGGTAAAAATTTACCGAAGTATTGTATTTTGTTAAATCAAGACTTAATATAACAGGAAAAGGTAGATTTATATTTCAATTAGATTAATAGATAATTTAAACAGTGTTCAACCTATGTTTAAGTTCTGGTTGAACACTGTTTGATTTCTTCTCCCTCACACCATATTTATTGGTTTTCCTTGTATGAATGCTTTTACATTTTGCTTTAGTATCTCTGTGTATCTTTTTATTGCTTCTTTGGTATACCATCCCATATGAGGGGTTATGAAGCAGTTTCTTGCTTTGCAGAGTGGGTCATTTTCTGTTGGTGGTTCGTTTTCTAAGACATCCAATCCTGCAGCATATAGTTTGTTTGAGTTTAGAGCTTCTGCCAGAGCCTCTTCGTCTACGAGTCCGCCTCTTGATACATTTATGAGTATTGCTGTTGGCTTCATTAGAGCTATCCGTTCTTTAGAAGCTATATTTTGAGTTTTTGTATTTAGTGGGCAGTGTAGTGATAGTATATCTGCTTTTTGGAATAGCTCTTCGAGGGTTTCCACTTTTGTAATATAAGCTGGTAGCTCTTCCTGTTTTTTAGATGTGTGAGCTATGATTTTCATTCCGAGAGCATTGGCAATCTCAGCGACTTTAGACCCTATGGCTCCGAGTCCTACTATAGCCAGTGTTCGTCCGTAAAGTTCTATTTGGTGTAGCTCTTTGATAACATTCTCGTAATCTTTTCTCCATATTCCCTCTTTTACATTTTTGTCGAATCTTGCTACGGGCATAGCTATGTTTAGCATGTGTGAGATAGCCATTTGTGCTACAGAATCTGTGCTGTACTGTGGTATATGAGTGACTACAATACCTCTCTGTTTGGCTGCTTCTATATCTACCGTATTTGTTCCGGTACTCATTACGCCTATATATTTTAGTTTAGGCATCTGCTTTATGTCCTCTTCTGTGACGAAAGTTTTATTGATAAGAAGCAGTTCTGCATCTTTGGCTCTCTCGGGCAATTCCCCCTTCTTCGTTCTTGGGTAGAATGAGCATTCTCCCAACTCATCCAGTCCGCTCCAGTCTAAGTCTCCCGGCAATGCGGCGTATGTGTCAGCTACTACAATTTTCATTTCTCTTTATTTTGTTGTTTTGCTAAGGTAAGAATTATTGTTTTTGGTCGTTCTATTTAGATTTATCAAACTATTGATGGCATTTATTAGAGATATTTGTTTAGAAAGAGTTTGTATTGCGGAGGTCAAATGTAGCGTGAAAATAGATCCCATTTTTATGAGACTTTGCGGGTCTGTCACTGGGTTTACTTTTAGGATGGGGTAGTTGTTTATTGTGATAAAGGTGCTCTTCGATTTTGATGATGTGCTTCTATATCCCAATTACCTTGTATCTTTGAGAAGCTGTTGAGGAATAATCATCTTCGATGCAGCTCTTATGAAGCGTGATTTTGGAACAACTAAATATATATGGTAGAAGGATTAGTCATTAGAAATACAGGTAGTCAGTTTGTGGTCTTGACCGAGGATGGTCGAGAAATTGATTGTCGTATCAAGGGGAATTTGCGTATCAAGGGTATCAGAAGTACCAATCCGATCGCTTGTGGAGACCATGTAATGGTGGAAGAACGTAGTGATACGGATGAGCCGGTCTCTTATATTCGAAGCATCGTTCCTCGTCGCAATTATATTATTCGTAAGGCCTCTAATCTCTCCAAAGAGTCTCATATCTTAGGGGCCAATTTGGATGCGGCATTACTGCTATGTACCATCTCTAATCCGGAAACCTCCACCACATTTATCGATCGTTTCCTTGCTACAGCCTGTGCTTATCGTGTTCCGGTTATTTTGGTATTCAATAAGGTGGATATCTATTCGGAAGATGAGCAGGCCTGGCTTGATTATTTGGTTGATCTTTATACCAAAGTTGGATATCCCTGTTTGGCTATTTCTGCAGAATTGTCACAAGGATTGGATCGTCTCAAAGAGCTCTTAAAAGGTAAGATAACTCTTCTCAGTGGTCATTCCGGAGTGGGCAAGAGCACCCTTATCAATCGTCTGATCCCTTCTGCCAATCGCAAGACGGCTGCAATTTCAGACATGCACCATACGGGAGTGCATACAACTACCTTTTCTGAGATGATAAAGCTTCCTCATGGAGGATATCTTATAGATACTCCGGGAATCAAGGGCTTTGGTACCTTAGAGATGAATGAGGAGGATACTTCGCATTACTTCCCTGAGATTTTTGAGAAAAGTAAGGAGTGTCGTTTTTCTAACTGCACCCATACACATGAGCCCGGATGTGCAGTCATTGAGGCGGTAGAGAGGGAGGAGATAGCACCGACGCGATATAATAGCTACCTTAGCATACTAAGCGATAGTACATCAGGGAAATACAGACCCGAATATTAAATTTATAAAGGATATATAATGAAAAGAATATCAAAAGTAGTAGCCGTTTTGTGTATGAGTTTTTTGGTGACGGTCCTTGGTTGGTCTTCATCTTCTGATCTGCAACAAAACTCTGCTACTCCCAAAACAATTACCAAACTTGCGGATGGAACTACAGTGATCAATACAACTGTTGTGGGCAAAGATATTGTGGGCTATGCCGGTGCTGTACCACTTGAGATTGGAGTGAAACAGGGGAAGGTTGTTTATGTGAAGGCTTTGTCTAACAAGGAGACTCCCGGTTTTTTTAGAAAGGCAAGCCGAATCCTTAATAGTTGGAATGGCAAAACAGTCAAAGAGGCGTCTAAGCTACAGGTGGATGCAGTGACAGGTGCTACTTTCTCTTCTAAGGCAATTATCAAAAATGTACAAGCCGGTCTTAAGGCTATGCCTAAAGGAAAACGCTGATTGCATCTTTTATTATTGTTAGAGTTTGCCTTTGATGGCAGATCCTAATTTTATTTCAAACAAAGTATTTACTATGAAAAAGCTTAGACAGATATTGAGTCTCATTATCTGTTTTCTAATGATTATGGTGGTCTCCATCAGAAGAGATCACAAGGTTTTGGGGTATGATCTTAGGCAAGAAAAGGTTGGCACGGAAGTTGTTTCGGACACGATCAAGTATCTTGATGATGGTATTATTGAGGTCAATACAACCTATTTGGGCAAAGATATTGTAGGGTATGCCGGCAATGTGCCACTCTTGATCAGGATACAAGATGATAAGATCTTGTCGGTCGAGGCTCTGCCAAATGTGGAGACACCGGACTTTTTTGAGGCTGCAAAATCTTTGCTTTCTGAGTGGAAAGGCAAAACATTGGCTGAGGCGGAGTCCCTTCAGGTGGATGCTGTCAGTGGAGCAACCTTCTCCTCTAAGGCGATCATAGACAATATGAAGCTTGGGATAAGCTATGCGCAGTCCAAAGAGGCAGAGTCCGGGTCCTCTTTTACATTTGACTTGAAGTTTGTGGTTGCTCTTTTGGTTTCACTTATGGCGGCTCTATTACCGCTATTTATCAAGAATAGGACTTATCATTTTGTACAGCTGATTCTCAATGTCATTATCCTTGGATTTTGGACCGGTTCATTTTTGTCTTACACCGTGATTGTGAGGGTTATGTCAAATGGTATCAGCCTTCCTGTTGGACTCATCTTCCTAATCTTACTGATTACGGCATTTGTCTATCCTCTCTTTGGAAAGAAACAGTATTATTGCACCCATGTTTGTCCATTGGGATCTATTCAGCAATTGGCTGCTAAGGTCTCACCCAAAAAGATTAGGCTCTCTCAGATAGTGGTCAAAAGACTCAACCTATTTAGAGAACTTCTCTGGGCTGTACTTATGCTTCTGCTATGGACGGGGTTCTTTTTCGATTGGATGGACTATGAGTTGTTTTCGGCCTTTATAGTTCAGTCGGCTTCTGTTGCAATCATAGTGGTGGCACTCTTGTTTTTTGTCCTGTCGTTTTTTGTACCAAGACCCTATTGTCGTTTTGTATGTCCGACAGGTACTTTGTTTAAGATATCCGAACAATCTAAGTAATCAATCATTATGAATTCATATAAGTTAGTCTCTCTTTTCTTGGCGGTTTCACTCGTTGTTGTCTGTTTTCAGCTATCTAAGAGGCATCAGAAGGTTGCCGAAGATGATGCCTCTTTACGAAGCGAAATCTGTATTGAAGATTCGGTACTCAATACTATTATGACGCGAGTGAGTGTTAGGGCTTATACAGATCAGGAGGTCGAAGAAGACAAAATAGACAATCTCCTCAAGGCAGCCATGGCGGCGCCTACCGCTCTCAATAAGCAACCGTGGCATTTTGTGGTGGTAAAAGATAAGGCTTTGTTGGAGGAGCTTTCACATGCACATAAGTATGCAGCTTTGGTGGCAAAAGCCCCTTTGGCGATTGTCGTGTGTGGAGATATGAATAAAGCTTTGGATGGGGAGAGCAGAGATTTTTGGATACAGGATTGCTCTGCAGCAACCGAGAATCTTCTTTTGGCTGCTCATGCTCAGCATCTGGGAGCCGTTTGGACAGGTCTTTATCCGGGTTTGGAGAAGTGTAAAGCTGTCTCTGAAGTTCTGAACCTTCCCGATCACCTTGTTCCTTTGTGCATGGTGGTGGTTGGCTATCCGGCTGAGTCTCCACAAGTGAAGGATAAATGGAGAGAGGATAATATTACTTACGGTCGATTTGAAGAATCATCCGATGACACAGACGAGTAATTTTGAAACCATCTTATTAGAGCAGAAACGATATTTTGAGTCGGGCAAAACATGGCCTGTCAGTTTTAGAAAAGCTCAGCTAAGAGCCCTTCTAAAGCAATTGAAGCAACATGAGGAGGAGCTTTGCAAGGCAGTGTTTGATGACTTCGGAAAGTCGGCCATAGAGATTTTTATGGGGGATCTTGCTGTGGTCTATCAAGAGATTAGATGGCTTCTTTGCAATATAGATCGCTTGGCTAAACCAAAGAGGTGTCGGACCAATCTTGGCAATCTTCCCGGTAAAAGTCGCATCATAATGCAACCCATCGGCACGGTACTTATCTTGGGTGCATGGAACTATCCTTACAATCTAACGCTTGTCCCTTTGGTATCTGCTATTGGTGCCGGATGTACCGCAGTTGTCAAGCCGAGCGAATTGCCGACTCATGCGATGAAGATATTATCAAAGATTATTTCTTCTACCTTCCCAAAGGAGTATATCTTTTTGGCTGAGGGGGGTGCAGAGGTGGCTTCTTACCTTACGCAACTTAAGTTTGATAAGATTTTCTTTACGGGCAGTACCGGGGTGGGTAAGATGGTTTATCAGTCGGCTGCTCGTAATATGGTGCCGGTAACGCTTGAACTTGGTGGCAAATCTCCGGTCATTGTTTCGCCCTCTGCAGATCTTGCGAAGGCGGCAAAGAGAATCGTATGGGGAAAGTTTTTTAATGCCGGTCAGACCTGTGTAGCTCCGGACTACCTCTTGCTTCATCGTTCCCTTAAGCAAACCTTCTTGGAGTATCTTGTTGGTGAGATTAAAACGAGGAAATATGATCAGGGTGCAGAACAGTATGTCTCGATAGTCACGTCAAAGCATCTGGAGCGACTCATAGCATTGATCTCTTCAGAAAAGGTCTATTATGGTGGTGGTTATGATCTGGCAAGTAGGTATCTTGAGCCAACCATAATGGTGGATGTAGAGGAGGATGATCCCATTATGCAAGAGGAGATATTTGGCCCCATACTGCCAATCATACTATATGATCATTTTGATGATGTGCTGAAGTATATCGGAAGAAAAGAGAAACCTTTGGCGGCCTATCTTTTTAGTCAGTCAAAAGAAGAACGCAAAGCATTTCTTACCAAACTAAACTTTGGGGGTGGCTGTATAAATGATGTTGTGATGCATCTAAACAATATACATTTGCCTTTCGGAGGTGTGGGCGCGAGCGGAATAGGAGCGTATCATGGAGAGGCAGGATTTCTAAACTTCATACATCCAAAAAGTGTCTTTGTGAGATCTAAATATTTTGAGCCAACACTCAAATATCCTCCATACACAAAATGGAAGAAAAGAATCATCAGGTGGTTGTTGGGGTAGAAAACACAAAGCAGTTCAACCAGTAAAACATTTATAGAGGATTACTTATAAGATGCTTAATCTTTTATCTCTGCTGATGTTTCAGCTATGGTCGATCTTTTCTTTGCTCATAGTCCTCTCTTTTCCCTGTTGCAGTCTCCCTTTCCTTTTCCTCGGTTGTCGGGTTGCATCTCGTTCTTTTATTTGCTGTCCGATAAAAAGTTTTGGCTGCCCATCAAAGTTGAATTTCATATAAACAGCTCTTACGATTGCTCTCTAACCAAACGGAATTACCTATTCTGTGATATTAGCCTGTAAATCATGCTTAGTTTTTGTCGAACAGCCTATCTTTCAACACATTTACAGAAAGAAAAAGCATCCATTTAGACAACCCCTTCGCCCCATAAGACATTCGTGTGGATCAAGTGCTGATTTATTACTCAATCTTGAAGGCGTTTTTGTCGGACGGCCGACTTTAGAATCAAAAAGGGGGGCTTATCTTTAAAAATTGAGATACTCATCCCCATAAATAAAGTGTTTGGGAGACTTCAATATGACCTTATCTACCTTTATACA
This sequence comes from Falsiporphyromonas endometrii, assembly GCF_042654485.1. Lineage (NCBI taxonomy): Bacteria > Pseudomonadati > Bacteroidota > Bacteroidia > Bacteroidales > Porphyromonadaceae > Falsiporphyromonas > Falsiporphyromonas endometrii. The sequence continues at coordinate 6,686 of NZ_JBHSGO010000137.1, forward strand.
ACGAACTATCCAGCTTTTGATGGATACTGTCCCGAAAAAGTGTGTAAGACCCAAGACTGTTATCTTTGAAAAAATAAAATAAAACAGTAAAACAGTATGGATCTCACACAAGTACAAATTAAAGAAATTATTTCGAATTGTCTGTC
>NZ_JBHSGO010000138.1:0-7011 GCF_042654485.1 Falsiporphyromonas endometrii
CCGGGCGGACGCCAATCCCCCCGGTGTTTTTCATGCCCGCCTGACGGATGAACAAAACAATGAATTGAAATGATTAATTTTGACTCAAAGATAAACCTCCTTTACACACTTTTTGGGATACTACCGAGTATCACGTACATTCAAATATTCAAAGCCCTTTTTCTCTTTATCACATCGCACCAAAATGGTGGAGAGATTTAGTAGTCAAGAGTTGTTTTATAAGATTATAAAACGATGATATATAATGTATTAAGAGGAATAATTCCTAATGACGGTCATTAGAATCTGCCATCTAACGACAAATCTGGGTTAAAATGAAGTCTGTCTAAATACACTAAAGTTGTCTTTCGTATTAAAAAGTGTATCTCAAGCTTGGCAAGCTTTAGCTATGTTGTAGCTCTTCTTGTATCTGAGGTCTTACTCATTATGTACGACGATCATGAATATAGTCTTTTTACTTACCATCTTTTGGTTGCTGTGTCGCTTGGGTGGTTGCCCCTTAACAAATTGTACAGATTTATGATATTTTGCCAAATCTTTCTTTGCATTGAGGCTGAATTAGTCTCTTTGTAATGATATGCTCTTTTTCAATCTGTTTTGAATAGGGATGTTTTGACTTTCTATTCTTTATAAAGTAGATACTTTTTCCTTTTTTGTTTGAACTGGTCGAGATCTTTTTTCCATGTCTCTTTTATCTGTTCCTCGCTCAATCCTTGTTTAATTTGGTTTAGTAGCTTTTTGTTGCCAATAAGTATCTGGAATGTTCTTTTTCTATCTACCAGTTGGATGTTTTTTTGTTTTGATAGGTTGTAGAAGTATATGAGTGGTTTGAGGGACAATCCTTTAATTTCTTCCGGTGATTGAAATCCCATTTTTATGAGGTCTTTGGATGGTATTCTGAGATCTACTCCGTGACAATGTTTTCCTTTAAGCTTTGGGTTTTGTGCGCCCATTCTTGCTTTTGGCGTAAACCGGTATGTTCCAAATGCCGGATTGTCATAGCCTAAGATTTGAAATGGAGCGTCCGTTCCTCTCCCTACACTCATTACAGTTGCTTCAAAAATGCAGATAGAGGGGTAGAGTCGTATGGCTGTATCATTGGGGAGATTGGGACTTGGAGCTATGGGAATATGATAAGGTTGTCCGTGCTTCCATCCTATAATTGGTATGATGGTAAGGTCACACTGAATGCCATTTTTAAGCCATTTCTCCCCATTGATCATAAGGGCAAGCTCTCCTACAGTCATGCCGTGCAAGATGGGTATAGGGTCTACTCCTACAAATGATTTGCAATCATTTTCTCTAACCGGACCGTCGATATAATCATTTGGGTTTGGGCGGTCTGCAATGATCATCTTGACTTTGTTTTCGGCACAAGCCTCCATGGCATAGTGCATGGTGCTGATATAGGTATAAAATCTTGTGCCTACATCTTGCATGTCAAAAAGTACTATATCTATTCCTTTTAGATCAGAAGGGGTTGGCTTTTTGTGATTGCCATATAGGGAGACAATGGGAATTTTTGTTTTTGTGTCGATGCTGTTCCCGACTTTTTGCCCTGCATCGGCATCTCCTCTAAAGCCATGTTCGGGAGTAAATATTTTGTCTATTCGAATACCTTCGGAAAGGAGTACATCGAGTAGATGTTCTTTTTGGTTGCCACTGATAGAAGTTTGATTGACTAAGAGGGCTATTCTTTTACCTTTTAAGTGTGATGTAAGGAGCTCTATTTGATCTGCACCACATTTAATTTTCGAAGGTATTTGATTTAGGCGGAGTGTATCGGTTGATATTTGATTGCTTTCAGAAGACAAACAGACAGGCAAAGTATCTGTTTTAAGGACCTTTGCCTGCCTGTCTATATGTGTTCGGGTATTTGCCAAAGCACAACTTGTGAGCAATATTGCTGCACAACTTGTAGCTAAGACACCCCGGTGTTTCATTGTTATTTACTTTTTATTGACCTTTTCGTAGTCAGCCATAAACTGAGCGAGGCCACTGTCTGTCAATGGGTGTTTGAGCAGCCCTTTGATAGCTGATAGCGGACAAGTAGCTACGTCTGCACCGACTTCCAGACATTCGATGATGTGTCTTGTGTGTCTTATGCTTGCTGCAAGTACCTGCGTCTCAAATCCGTAGTAGTGATACATCTCAACAATATCTGCCACCAAACCAATACCATCTCCGGAGATGTCATCAATTCTTCCGACAAAAGGAGATACAAATGTAGCACCTGCTTTGGCTGCCAACAAAGCTTGTCCAACAGAGAATACAAGTGTACAATTCGTTTTGATGCCTTCGGAAGATAGTTGTTTGACTGCCTTAATCCCATCTGCTGTACAGGGGACTTTCACGACAATCTGTTTGTGCAAAGCTGCCAACTCGTGACCTTCCTTGATCATTCCTTCGTAATCTGTTGCAATTACTTCGGCGCTGATTTCTCCGCCTTCAACGATATTGCAGATTTCAACATAATGTTTGTTGCAATTTTCTTTTCCGCTAATACCCTCTTTTGCCATAAGGGATGGATTGGTAGTGACACCATCTAATACACCCATTGCATTAGCTTCGCGGATTTGATCCAAGTTGGCTGTGTCTAAAAAGAACTTCATTGTCTTGTATTTATGGAATATTTAATATTTGGGACTTTTCCCAATAATGTGCGACAAAGGTACTAAAAGTATGCGAGAGATAGATGTGCTCTTTTAGTCCTGCCATTCGAAATGATTGTCGTAGAGATGTACCAAAAAAACTCATAGAAAGGATTGTCCCATCTATGAGTTGGATTTGTAAGCAAATAGCTTTTTTATAAATGCAATCTCTTTTTACAGAGATGTATTTAGTGAAAAGGATCAATAAGCTTCGCTTTCGTTGGGGAAGTCTGAAGATTTCACATCAGATATGTAATGCTGTACGGCTGAAGTGATCTCTTCTCCAAGCTGTGCATATCTTCTTAGGAATCTTGGACTAAATCCTTGTGTGATGCCAAGCATATCGTGCATAACAAGTACTTGCCCGTCTACGCCTCCTCCGGCACCGATACCTATGACCGGGATGGTTAGCTCTTTTGCCACTCTTTCTGCCAAGGTAGCGGGGATTTTTTCGAGTACGAGTGCGAAGCAACCCAACTCTTCGAGCAGGTGAGCATCTTCTATTAGCTTTTTTGCTTCGGCTTCATCTTTGGCTCTTACGGAGTAAGTTCCAAATTTGTTGATGGACTGTGGAGTAAGACCAAGGTGTCCCATCACCGGGATACCTGCACAAAGAATGCGTTGTATGCTTTCTTTGATCTCTTCTCCGCCTTCCATTTTTACGGCGTCTACATGGCCCTCCTTCATTACTCTGATAGCAGAGCAGAGTGCCTCTTTTGAGTTTCCTTGGTAAGAACCGAAAGGGAGGTCGCAAACTACAAGTGCTCTTTTGACTGCTTTCATCACTGATTTGCCGTGATAAATCATTTGGTCAAGAGTAATCGGAAGTGTGGTAACATTACCCGCCATTACATTTGATGCTGAGTCTCCGATTAGGATTACGTCCATTCCTGCGCCATCAATCAATGTGGCCATTGAGTAATCGTACGCTGTGAGCATGGCAATCTTTTCACCACGCTTTTTCATTTCAGTAAGTCGTCTGGTTGTCACTTTGCGACTGTCTTCAGGTTGATGTATTGACATTATCAGATGTGGTTTTTATAAGCCTGTCAAGAAATCTGTCTTTTTTGAGTATTCCAATATACAGACGGATGCCGCCGGTTTCTTTTAGTCATCGGCGACATCCTCTCTTTAGGGCTTTAATGTTGCGGACTTATGTCCTGTTAATATATTCGTTTTCTATGTTTGTCTATCCTTTATGGGCTTGTGGTTTGTTGTTGGTTTGACCTTTGAGTATCCCGCTCCGACACAAATGTCAGTTCATAATACCTTTATATACGGCCTTTTCTAAAGACTCACAACAAGGTTTAAGCGATCTCTGCCCGTTTGTGGACGTAATTGGTAATCATTAATCATTAATGAAAAGGGGGATATTCTCGATTATTCCCATTCGATTGTGCTGGGTGGTTTTGAAGATATATCATACACACATCGGTTGACCCCTCTTACCTTATTGATAATTTCATTAGAAACTTTTGCTAAGAATTCGTATGGTAGTCTTGTCCAATCGGCACTCATTGCATCGACCGAATTGACAGCTCTGAGGGCAATGGTATATTCATAGGTTCGCTCATCTCCCATTACTCCAACAGACTTAATAGGCAATAGTATTGCGCCTGCCTGCCATACCTTGTCATATAGACCTTCTTCCCTCATCATACTCATATAGATGTCGTCTGCATCTTGAAGTATTCTGACTTTTTCGGGTGTGATATCACCTAAGATACGGATTCCAAGCCCCGGTCCCGGGAACGGATGTCTGTGAATAAGGTGTGGCATCATTCCCAATTCCAGTCCTACTCTTCTTACTTCATCTTTGAAAAGGGTTTTAAGCGGTTCGACAAGTTTCAGATTCATCTTCTCGGGCAAGCCTCCAACATTGTGGTGACTTTTGATCACCATTCCGGTAATGTTGACCGACTCAATAATGTCCGGATAGATAGTTCCTTGTCCAAGCCATTTGATGTCTTTGAGCTTTTTAGCTTCTTCATCAAATACATCAATAAAACCTTTACCTATAATTTTTCTTTTTTGCTCGGGATCAGTCACTCCCTGCAGTTCGCGGTAAAACTTTTCTGAAGCATCTACACCTATGACGTTCAAGCCAAGATGTTCGTAGTCTTCCAATACCTTTTTTGCTTCATTTTTGCGAAGAAGTCCGTGGTCAACGAATATACAGGTCAGGTTGTTGCCAATGGCACGACTGAGAAGTACAGCACTTACCGAGCTGTCAACTCCCCCTGACAATGCAAGAATAACCTTGTCATTGCCCAATTGGTTTTTAAGCTCCTTGACAGTTTGCTCGATAAAAGACTTGGGTGACCAATTGCCTCTGATACCGCATATATCAATAAAGTTGCCAAGAAGTATCTTCCCTTGTTCTGAATGATGGGCTTCCGGGTGAAATTGTACACCCCAGGTCTGCTCGTTTGGAATTCTGAAGGCTGCATTTGGTACATCTTCTGTCGATGCAATTACTTCAAAACCTTCCGGAAGTTTAGTGATGGTATCTCCGTGAGACATCCATACGACCGAGTGCTGATCGATACCCTTCATTAAGGGGTCTTGTGAGTCACAGCTGTGAAGTGCTGCACGACCATACTCGCGACTTTCGGCCGGCTCGACCTTTCCCCCTGCTTGATGAACAAGGCTTTGTGCACCATAGCATATACCTAACAGCGGTAACTTCCCTCTAATGGCAGAAATATCTATCTTAAACGCCTTTTCGTCATAAACAGAGTATGGACTGCCCGACAAAATTATGCCTTTGACTCCTTCAAGAGATTGAGGCAACTTGTTGTAAGGTACAATCTCGCAATAGGTATTGAGGTCTCTGATTCGACGTCCTATAAGCTGGGTTGTCTGAGAACCAAAGTCCAGGATTAGTATCTTCTCTTGCATTGTATTATTAATATTGAGTATAATTTCTATAAAATGCGACTCGGGAAGAGCATATAAATATATTTGAACATGTTAGATCCATATGTGACAGGTCGATTATACCCGGTTTCGCAATGGAAACTCCACCCAAATCCTTTACAAATCGAATGGTAAAGCAAAATGACTCAACCATTCTTGGTTAAAACAAGGTTGCTTCTTGTTACTTGTTTAGAAGGCAAAGGTAATCAACTTTGCGTACTTAATATAAGTTGTATGGAAATTTTGATATTGAAAGGAGAAAGCAGGACACAAATAAAGGCTGCTACAAATCCCTTGCGGCAGCCTTTGTCTTCACTTAACAACTACGACTATAGAACTTTGATCTATCATCGTTGTACAGATGTCAGGAATCGAACCTGCAGTCCCCCCTTAGGACCGGATCCCCCGACGGGATTATCTGCTTGTCTATATCGTATTTGTGTTATGAAATACAAAAAGTCTACAGAATTAAAAAACTGCAGACTTTTTGTTAACAACTACGACTATAGAACTTTACACATCTATTATCTCGAGCGGAAAACGGGACTCGAACCCGCGACCCCAACCTTGGCAAGGTTGTGCTCTACCAACTGAGCTATTTCCGCAAACATTCTCCATACTTGTACCCGGAGCGGGACTCGAACCCGCACAGCCACAATGGCCAAAGGATTTTAAGTCCTTCGTGTCTACCATTCCACCATCCGGGCTAACTATGGAGTTAGAATACCTATATAGAGCGGAAGACGGGGCTCAAACCCGCGACCCTCAGCTTGGAAGGCTGATGCTCTATCAACTGAGCTACTTCCGCAATGTGCTCACCGCCGTGAGCTCTGCTTTGCTTAAGAGTGTGGGCAGTGATGGATTCGAACCACCGAAGGCGAAAGCCAGCTGAGTTACAGTCAGCCCCATTTGGCCACTCTGGTAACTGCCCTTTTGTTCTCTTTTGCGATGCAAATGTACAACGGTTTTTTATATCTCGCAAATCTTTGGAGAAAAAAAGTGCTCTTTCACTTACACTAATTATAGTTATCCTTGTAATAAAATGTTGATTATTAGCCTAATGAATATCCTATATTAATTTGAAAAAAATATTTGATTTGAGTATGACAGATCTCTTATTCTTTCTCTGTATTGCTCTTACTTACTTTGTATCTATCATAGGATATATCGTTTTCGTTCCATTTATCTTTGGGAGTTGCTTCATTGTCGGGGTATCCGATGAGGATAGCGCTCAGAGGAATTATCTCTTTGGGTAGATTGAGTACCTCGCTTACTTTGTTGATTCGCTCTTCTCGTGGATAAATACCTGTCCAGAGATACTGTCCCGAAAAAGTGTGTAAGACTCAAGACTGTTATCTTTGAAAAAAACAAAATAAAACGATAAACCGTATGAATCTTACACGAGTACAAATTAAAGAAATTATTTCGAATTGTCTGTCAG
>NZ_JBHSGO010000139.1:0-7115 GCF_042654485.1 Falsiporphyromonas endometrii
ATAACTATTTGTATACCATAAAGATAACTATTATTAATAACATGGAAAAGACTTAATATAGAGAAAGTTGAAACTTTTTTCAAAAAACAGAAAGGGCTGCGCCAAATGGAATTTTGACACAGCCCCCCTTAATGTACATTAGTTGCAACTAACCACATTTGATTATTTGCGGTTACGCTTTCCGTAGCGGCTCATGAACTTATCAACACGTCCGGCTGTGTCTACCAACTTAGCCTTACCTGTAAAGAATGGGTGAGACGTGTTAGAAATTTCCACCTTGATAAGTGGATATTCAACGCCATCAACAGTGATGGTCTCTTTCGCCTGCATTGTAGAACGAGTGATAAAGATGTCGTCGTTAGACATATCCTTAAACACAACAGGACGATAATTCTCTGGATGGATATCCTTCTTCATACTATATTAATTTATTTATTCTTTCAATAATCAATAATTCTGGCTGGTAACCGGACTGCAAAAGTAAGTAGTTTTCTTGATTTGCCCAACTTTTTATCAATTATAAGGTCGTTGTTTTCATATCGTTGTCTCTGATTTGTCGCCTATTATCTTCTCTTTATTGTTATGGAAAGCCCTTCTTTACCTACTTTTCTCATTGTTTATAATTATATCTTTGTGGATTGGAAGTTCTTTTCAAAATACTTGTTGTTAATACATTGACTCTATTTTTGTTTACTTATGAGTTCCGGTCGTTTAGATTATATCGATGCCGCAAAAGGATTAGGCATAATGTTGGTTGCAGTGGGGCATTTTACAGCTCAAAGTGCCCCTTTGTGGTATGATTCATTGTGGAGTCTTATTTTCCTTTTTCATATGCCTCTCTTCTTTTTCCTCAGTGGAATGACATCATGTCTTTCTCGTAATAGGACAGCATTCAAAACATACTTTTTATCACGCACTTTACGTTTGTTGGTTCCATATCTTGTTGCCTCTTTATGTTATGAGGCGATGATGGTTTATATCCATGGGATAGGGGCTTTTAGCTTTAAGTTTTTATATACTTATCCTGGCAAACAGGCTGTTTATCTTTGGTTCCTTCCTGCCCTGTGGCTTTGTTCTCTTGTCTCTTATCCGCTTGTCCATCTTAAGTTGAGGTTTTTATTTCCGATTGCGTTATTGAGCTTTTTTCTGCTCCTTCCGTCTTTCCCTCATTTACCCGGTTATCTCAATGATTGTAGACTGTACTTGCCCTATGTTTTGTTTGGCTCTTTTTGGTGGAGGTGGCAATCCAAAGGGGAGGGAAGCTCTTCTCAAATGATTTTTGCTCTGTTGACCCTTCTTATGGGACTTGTCCTTTGCAACTATCTCTTTTCAAACTATGACCTTTCGGTTAAGACCTTAGTCTCTTTTTTACTTGCTTTGCTTTGTACCATGTGTGTGCTGTTTGCTTTTCAGTTTATTTTTACCCCTCGTTGGATTGTGAAAATAGGAATGGTATCTATGTTGATCTATCTTCTTCATCCAATGATCTTATATCCCTTCAAATATATCTACGAACAGCATATCATGACCGGCTCTCTTTCATTCGGATGCCTGATGGTAGTGGGTGTTTCTTTATCTTGCGTCGTTCCATATATTTTGGATCGATTTGTTGGAAGATTTTTGCCGTGGGTAAAGGTTTTGTATGGTTCGCATTGACTGATTATTGTGCTTGTCAATAGGATGTCGTTGCTAAAGAGTCTCCTTTTTAGTATCTTAGTCATCACATAAAGAATAAGAACCATGGAGATAAGCATATTACTTACCATACTTTTGATTGTCGTTTCCCTTGGCGGATTACTTCTCCAAGGGGGTAGGGTATGTCTTATCTTAGAGGAGGAAATGGATCACTTCTCAATGATCAAATACAATCTTATAAGTGGTCTTTATGATTGGGCTGTGAAGCTCGTAAGAAGAGACTCTTATGTGTTAAATACTGTTATTTTAACTAACACTCAAAAAGCGACTCAAACAACGCTGATTCAACTTCAAAATCACAACTTCCGGAGTTAGGGTTCCCTGACCTTCTTACTGACTTTGCCTGTTTTATAGTACGAAACAGGCTTTCTTTATGCGCTATTTTAACAGATAAGCTCGCGCGAGAAGCAATCTATTCTCGCGCGACTTTCGATCCGTTGTCGCGCGACCTTGACATGCGAAGTCGCGCTACTTGGGGTGCAACCTCGCGCGAGGTTGGGTTCAAGGTAGCGCGAGAATGGATTGCAAGTCGCGCGACCTTCCAAAAAAGGAGGCTTTAAAGCTATTTTTAAGTCGCCAAAAGAGGAATTAAAAATAGCCTTTATGTATTTTAACACTTTGCGGAGTCAGTTAATTTCTCCTCTTCTCAATTTTAGCAATTAAAAAGGCGTTTATAAGGGCAAAATCAGCCTCTTTTTGCCCTTATAAACGCCTAATTTAATTAACAATATTTATCTAAATAACTGCAGATTAAGCGTAAAAATATCGTTTTAAGTCTATATTTTTACTCCATCGCTGTCTTCGTTTTCAAGTTCTTTGCTTGCTCTATAAGATTTTCCGCTTGAGAAGTAGTAGCTAATGCCGAACCACATTTTCCAATAGTTGTCTCTCTCAGTTGTATTGAGGATTTCCTTCATTGGGATATGTGGTAAGCTTTCGGACGTAAACTTTTCTCTAACAAACATATTTTGCAAACAAAAGTTGAAACCCCAGTTTTTGTATCTGTAAGATGCTCCAAACTCAGAATAGAACTTGTTATCTTCCATAAAATAGCTTTTCATTGCCTTATAGGGGAGGGTCATGCCTAAGTTGAAACTGAAGTTATTGATATTATACTCCACTGATCCACCCGATTTGAAGCTGAAGTAAGATTTTTTGAAGCCCGACTCGTAGCTATAAGTCCTATTAAAGGGATTGCCATATAGTCTTATGGATAACCTCTCATCCATAAATGGTTTGAGCGTTACACTCGCCCCAAAGTTTATCAATTGCATGTATCTGCTGTTTTCAGGACGTTGGACTATGGCATTTGCCCCATTGATTTCTTCATTGATAAACCCTGTGATTATTTCTTTATTGCTTCTATAGTACTCGAAATAACTATCGAAATAAATGAGTTTGCTTATAAATCTATATTGTAACTTACTATCGAAGATGTAGGAGTTTTTTAGTCCCGGATTGTTGCGATAATAGAACCCTTCTTTTACCTTTCGCAATACATTGGCTGTCATACTTAGCCCCGGCACATTATTCATTCCTATGAGATCGAGCCTTAGCGAATGTCCTCGTGGCATACGGTACATTAGGCTTAGCTGAGGACGGAAATAATATTTTGTTTCAGACTGATCTTTACCTTTATGTGATGAGATATTGACGACTGCAAATGATGGACTCAGATAGTATTGCAGCTTTCCGATAAGTCCGGATAATGTTACATAACTTCTATTGTTAAACTGCTTTTGTCTATCGCTTGTCTTTGGCCCAATGCTTCCACCGCTAATATTGAAATCGGCATTTGAGTACATACCTTGAGTCCCTACCGATACATTGACACCCCTAAAGCCATGTTGATATTCGATTTGAGCTATTAGGGAAATTTTATCGTTGTCTGCATCCAGATAGTCGTCTATGTAGATGCTATTGGTTTGAAGTCCTCTTTCTAACTCGTTCATGTGTTGGGTCACAATGTTGGATGTCATTACCACATTGGAGTATAGTCTGCTATTTTCATTAAAAGTGTAGTCGAAGTATAGGTCCAGAACCGGTACAAAAGAGTTTGATTTGAATTTGGTCAAACCTTTTCTGTCCGGGTCAACTGTATTATGGTATGCGTGTCCATCTTGATTAACCCGACTTTTGTAGTATTCATAGTTGCCGGAGAGTGATGCTTGGAAGGTATATTTAGAAGGCTCTCTATAGGTGTAGGAGAGTTTTAGATTGGAAGAGATATATTTGAACTTGTCTATCTTATCATTAACGAACTTGTACTCTTTGTCAGCCGTGTAGGCAAGTTGCTGTTCTTGTTCTCTTCCTTTATGTGTGTCTCGGATAAAGAGATTTGTGAAGAGGTTGAAACGGTGCTTTCCAATATTGTATCCGTAATAACCTTTGGCATAAGCGTCCGTAGCAAGAGGTGCGATATTCGCATCAAAGCCTCCATTGTAACCGGTATCGAGGGAGGCAGTGATGACGTCAATGACCGGCCCCTGCACATTGAAGCGTTCTGGTGGAAGGTCATAACGATCTATTCGGATAATCTTTTGCGGAGGTATGGTCTTAAGCTCCTCATTGCTGGATATGATACCATTGAGTAGGATGAGTGGGGCCGATCCGCCATGAGCAGATGTAATATTTCCTGTTCGGACATCTTTCTTAAATTCGGGAAGGCAAAATACAAGATCTTGCAATACTCTTGCTTTCTTGATCTGTTGCTTGTCGAATGTGAAAGAGTCTTTCCCAACCATACCCTTAGCTTTTGCGCTGACAACAACGGCGTTAAGCTCTTTACTCTCGGGCGTAAGTTCAAAATTTATATCAATAATCTTATGATTTTGATCCAATGTAATGGTCGTAAGTCGCTTTTGAAAGCCAATAAATGAGGCCTCTAATTGATAGGTGCCGTAAGGTAAATCCTTGATAATATATCGACCTGTTTTGTCCGTGATTACGCCCCCTATAAGTTTACCACTCAAAGAGTCTGTAGCCGATACGGTTGCAAACTCAAGTCCCTGATTGCCGGTGTATACATACCCCCTGATTGTTGTCTGAGCATGGCAGAAGGCAATAGAAAGAATGATAATAATGAAGAAAGATAAATGTCTCATAGATTAATTAACTTTTATAGTTCTATTATGGGCTTAGATAACTTAAAACATTAAATATCAAGCCTACCCGAATCCATAGGTTGAAACGACCTCTTAATATTTTATTGCTGTAAAAATATATATATTTATCGATACTTCAACTAACTTTATTAATAAATATTGTGGAGGGTTGTAAATCTGTGTCCTTATAAAAGAGAAATCCGTTTTAATAATCTCAAAGCAACTTCTAATAAATGGGTTGTGTCATAATTACATTTGCGCCAAATCAACCGTCATTTGTAAATAACAATCGCTATCAAAGAGCTAAAAAGCACAATGATAGCGATTGCTGTTAAGTTGGTAAAAGTCTGTGAATATCTATTAGAAAGGAAATCTTCTCATTTCATGATGATCTTCATAGATGATTCCTTTTTGTCATTGTCCTTCACAGAGACTATATATTGTCCCGAACGCAGACGAGAAGCCAAATCAACTTTGCTTTCAGCATCAACTTGCATGGATAAGCAGAGCCTACCATTCATATCATAAATGGTGATTTCAGCAGGTTTATCTCCTTGGAGATGAAGCATCTTTCCGTCAAAGAAATACAACGAAGCTCTTATTGGTGTATCGACAGAAGTGAGGGCTGCAAATATATTCTTATCAAAGTTGATTACTGCACACACAAATCCTTCATTGTCATACGTGCTTAAAGCCAGAGTCTTTCCATCCATGCTGAAATAAGGAAGACCCATTTTTGTAACTTCGGATTCAGAAAGGCTCTTTGCTATATCTACCCCTGTTTTATCCTTCAACCATTTATCAAGTGGCACCGAAGTATTGTCTTTACTACTGACGGCATAGGTGTCGAAGCCTTCATAAGCATTGCCAACTAAAGCTATGATTCCTCCTCCGGGAAGCAGGTCAAAACCTGTACCTCCATCTAAATTCAATACGGTGTTCGTATTGTTTTCAACATCTAATAATGCAGGATTCATAACTTTAGGATCTTTTAAACCATCGACAAAATAGGTGCAAATAGCATGACCGAGTGTTGCACGATGAATACTATAGCCTCCGAAAGTCGAACCATGTTTAGTAAATTCCGAGAATTTCCTTTCCCACTCATCCATAGCCGCATTATACTTTGTCAACTGATCCTTATATTCTTGGCTATTCTCATCAGTAGCTGTCACATATTCTCCATAATCAGGCATCACGCCCGGTTTAGGTTTGCTCAGGTCATATTCTATGTGGTCAAAAGGTGTGGAATACTTGTAGGTACCATCTTGCTGCCTACTCCATACCAAGATACGGTAATTGTTACCCATATCATTGACCTGCTGGCCAACAATATATTTACCATCCTGAGTAACTGTTCGTGTCTGTGAGTACTGAGCATTAGCTCCCATGATATCTTTTGACTCAAAATCAAGCGTGTGGATTGAATACAAACCGTCCTCACCGAGCTCGGCATATGCAGGTACCTGGCTATATCCGTCATCGGATAAGTTCCCTACGATAATCTTCCCATCATGTGTTGTACTCCAAATATCGAAATATGGATAATCTGATATAGGAGACTTTATCTCTATGGAAGAACTCGAACCTGCCTTTCGATAATAAGCTTTTCGATCCGAGTTGTAAACAATATCTCCATTTGGAAATACAGAATATACAACAACCTCATCTCCCGCTTCTATATCATAGGCTTTCTTCTCAACAAGGTCATAATAAAAACCGGTAGACTTAGATATGGTTTGGCCCCAGAGATAATGACCGTCTGAAGAGACTCCAAGTGTCTGAACTTGATTGGACTTTATGGCTGGAATAAGTTCAGGCCCTCCAATAATTTGAACAGGATTGCTCTGCGCTGATGCTGAAAGGATATAGGCAGAGGCACATAAACAAAGTAATAACTGTTTCATAAGTACATTCTAGTTAATAGTGTTTGTATTTAATGATAATCTAAATAAATACCAATAAAGTTAACTAAATTGTGATATAAAAACATAAACTATCGAAAAAATATATCAGAATATCAATTAATATCAATACACTTCTCTTACAAAAAATAACCATACCACTTTGTTTGTTATACACTGTATTGAAAAGCATAAGTATCCATCCGACATATCGACTGGTATATTTTCAGTCGCCACCAACAATTACAGTCCGGGATCCAGTAAAATCGTTCTCTAACCAAAATCAAAGATACTGTCCCAAAAAAGTGTGTAAGACCCAAGACTATTATCTTTGAAAAAATAAAATAAAACAGTAAAACAGTATGGATCTCACACGAGTACAAATTAAAGAAATTATTTCGAATTGTCTGGC
>NZ_JBHSGO010000140.1:0-7275 GCF_042654485.1 Falsiporphyromonas endometrii
ATTGAGCAGTTTAAAGCTCAAAATGAGGGGAAATAAGATGGGGTAATTCGGTTATCGATATAGAATCCTCTTTGAATACAAAGAAGTGGAGGTTGGAAAACCTAAATTACATTCGTGCAACAGTCTCCTCATATAAGAGACTGTTGCATAATGGCGATCTATCGCGTTGCTTTAGGTAATCGGCTTCGGTCACGCACTTGAGTACGCTTCCTTAGCACTGCCCCTCATCGCCTTGCATCTCATCCATTCTTCAAAGTCCCCAAATTAGATTGTAATTTGTATGAATGGCTCTTTGTGCAAGATTCTCTATTAAGTGGAGGCTGCCATATCTAATGTCAACCAATCCAACCATACTCAATACAATTTGGGGGCAGAAGTCAACTTATGAAATATAATGTCACTCCGTCCATTTTATCTTCATTTTTTAGCAAGTAAGACTACATTATTCTTATGAAGAGACAGGTAAGATCTGCAATAGATAACTCTCTTGTAAATAACAAATTATGGAGGAAGGTCTATTGTGATATCAATCTCATTTGAATAGTAAAGGACAATGAAACACAAAGAAACTTGTTCCGAAAACATCTAAACTCTTTGTTTTATTAAATGCAAACAATATCTTTGTAAGAGTGATTAACAAATCCAATATTTAAAAACAGTTTCTATTATGAAGACTAGTGAAATTATGGCCAATCTTGAGGCCAAACACCCTGGAGAGAGCGAGTTCCTCCAAGCTGTTAAAGAAGTTCTTCTATCAGTTGAAGAAGTTTACAACCAACATCCGGAGTTCGAGAAGAACGGTATCATCGAACGTATCGTTGAGCCGGACAGAATCTTGACATTCCGTGTACCTTGGGTAGATGATAACGGTAAAGTACATGTAAACATTGGTTACAGAGTACAATTTAACAACGCTATTGGCCCGTACAAAGGCGGTGTACGTTTCCACCCATCTGTAAACCTATCAATCTTGAAGTTCTTAGGTTTCGAACAAACATTCAAGAATGCACTTACAACACTTCCTATGGGTGGTGGTAAAGGTGGTGCAGACTTCTCTCCAAAGGGTCGCTCTAACGCTGAAATCATGCGCTTCTGCCAAAGCTTCGTAACTGAACTATGGCGCAACATCGGTCCGGACCAGGATATCCCTGCAGGTGACATAGGTGTTGGTGGTCGTGAAGTTGGCTACATGTTTGGTATGTATAAAAAGCTAAAACGCGAACACACAGGTACATTTACAGGTAAGGGCTTCGAATTTGGTGGTTCAAGACTTCGTCCTGAGTCTACAGGATTCGGTGCTGTTTATTTCGTAAATAATATGTGTAAAGAAAATGGCATCGAGTTTAAGGGTAAGACTCTTGCTATCTCAGGTTTCGGTAACGTAGCTTGGGGTGTTGCTCAAAAAGCTACAGAGCTTGGTGCTAAGGTTGTTACAATCTCAGGTCCTGACGGATATGTTTATGACCCGGATGGTATCAACACAGAAGAAAAGTTCAACACAATGCTTGAGCTTCGTAACAGCGGTAACGACGTTGTAGAAGACTACGTTAAGAAATTCCCTAACGCTAAGTTCTTCGCAGGCAAGAAGCCTTGGGAACAGAAGGTAGATATGGCTATGCCATGTGCTACTCAAAATGAGATGAACCTTGAAGATGCTAAGATGCTCGTTAAGAATGGTGTTACTTTGGTAGCTGAAACATCTAACATGGGTTGTACAGCAGAAGCAAGCGAATACTATGTAGCTGAAAAGGTTATCTTCGCTCCGGGTAAGGCTGTGAATGCCGGTGGTGTATCTTGCTCTGGTCTTGAAATGACACAGAATGCTGCTCACCTAAGCTGGACAAACGAAGAAGTTGACAAGTGGCTACACCAAATCATGAACGACATCCACGAACAATGTGTAACTTACGGTAGAGAAGGTAAGTATATCAACTACGTGAAGGGTGCTAACATTGCAGGGTTCATGAAGGTTGCTAAGGCTATGGTTGCTCAAGGTGTAATCTAATCTTAGACAAATAGATTAAATCTATATACAATGAAAGGGCTGTGTCCAAAAGGCACAGCCCTTTTTGTATCTCACCAAACTAACCCTTGTACATCTCTTTCTTACAATTATTGATATCCGATAAAACTACTGAAACATCAACAATCACGGATTTCATAAAAACCATCTTCACAATTATACTCCAATCATCAGCTGTCATCTCTGTTCTGTGCACTTAGCCTATAGAACTTAGCTTTGTCGAACAACCTACATTTCAACGATTAAGGACTGTCCGATAAGAGTTGAAATAGTCGTCATAAACAACTACATCTCTTCATTTCAACTACTTAATTGGCGTACCCCGACTAAAGAAAAAAGGGTGCGACAATTAATATTGCCACACCCTTCCTATGAATTAGAAGTTTTCTACTTATTACTTCAACACTTTGTCAAGCAAATCTTCATCAACAATATTAGGCATTGTGATGTGATAGTAGTCCTTGTGAGATTCATTGAATTGCTCTGATGTCTCCATAGCATGGTCGTTGCGTGCCCAAGATCTTCTTGCTACGCCACCCATTACGTCCCAAATCATAGCAGACTTAAGGATTTCGTCTACTCTTTGAGAACCATCGAGCACCATACCGAATCCACCGTTGATAGCTTTACCAATACCTGTACCACCGCCATTGTGCAAAGCAACGAGGCTCATACCACGAGCAGCATTACCGGCATAGCATTGTACAGCCATATCTGCCATCACATTTGATCCGTCCTTAATATTTGATGTTTCACGGAATGGAGAGTCAGTACCTGATACGTCATGGTGGTCACGACCAAGCATTACCGGACCAATCTCACCATTACGAACCATCTCATTAAACTTAAGGGCTATTCTCAAGCGACCTTCAGCATCCTGATAAAGGATACGAGCCTGAGTACCAACAACAAGTTGATTCTTTTCAGCATCACGAATCCAGATATAGTTGTCTCTATCCTGACCTCTTCTATTTGGATCAATGCATTCCATTGCTGCATGGTCTGTCTTAAGAAGATCTTCATGTTTTCCACTTAGACATACCCAACGGAATGGGCCATATCCATAGTCAAACAATTCAGGTCCCATAATATCTTCCACATAGCTCGGCCAGATGAAACCATCCTTTTCGTCTACACCATTGCGTGAAATCTCCTGTACCCCTGCATCATAAATAGCCTTCATAAAGGCATTTCCGTAGTCAAAGAAATAGGTACCTTGACCTACAAGAGTCTTAACAGCATTGAAGTGACGTTTCAAACTTTCGTCTACCTCTTTTGCAAACTCATCGCGATCCTCAGCCAATAGCTTTGTACGCTCTTCAAATGTCAATGTTGCAGGGCAATATCCGCCTTCGTAGACAGCATGACAACTTGTCTGGTCACTTAGAAGGTCGATATGAATATTGTTTTTGATTGCGTATTCAAGCAAATGAACCACATTGCCATGGAATGCAATAGAGCAAGCCTCTTTAGCAGCCATTGCTTTGGCAGCCATATCGAATGCCTCTTTCTCTGTTTCTGCAATTTTCTTAACCCATCCTTGAGAGTGTCTTGTCTCAATTCGAGAGCTGTCCACTTCTGCAATGATAGACACAGCACCTGCAATATCAGCAGCCTTTGGTTGAGCTCCAGACATACCTCCAAGACCGGAAGATACGAACAGTTTACCAGCCAATGTACCCTCAGCAGGGATACCCAGTTGCTGACGGCCTGCATTGAGAAGTGTATTGAATGTACCATGCACAATACCTTGAGGTCCAATATACATCCAACCACCCGCTGTCATTTGACCATAGTTGGCAACACCCATCTGAGCTGCAATCTCCCAATCCTTGATATTGTCATAAAGACCTACCATCATTGAGTTGGTAATAATAACGCGTGGTGCACTCGGCTTAGATTTAAATAGGCCAAGAGGATGACCACTCTCTACCACCAAAGTTTGATCTTGTGTCATATTTTGGAGGTACATCATAATGAGTCGATACTGCATCCAGTTTTGGCAAACCTGGCCTGTTTCACCATAAGTTACAAGCTCATAAGGATAAAGGGCAACTGCATGTGATAGATTATTGTCAATCATCACCTGGAAAGCGCGTCCTTCAATACACTTACCGGGATATTCATAAATTGATTTAGCCTTAAGGTCTCCTTGTGGACGGAAACGATAGCCATAGATTTTACCACGAGTCTTGAGTTCTTCCAAAAACTCTGGAGCCATCTTTTCATGCAGCTCTTTTGGGATATATCTCAAAGCGTTTTTAAGCGCAATACGAGTTTGTGCCGGAGTTAGGCGAAAACCTCTGTCCGGAGCTCTACGAATACCTTCATCAAATGTGGGATATTCGGGCAACTCTGCCGGAAGAGCAAACTTCTTAGCAACGTTTTCCATAACGGTAATTTATTTTATTTATACTGATTTGATCTACTTAATTTGCAATGTTTAGTTGTACGATCTTGTTTTATCGAGCACACGAAGTTAAGATAAATATATTAGAAAATAGGCCTTATTTGTCCAATATATTCATTTTTATTGTGGTCTGACAATGATTGAAAGCAACAACTTACCTGCCGAATCAAACTGGTCAGACACCATCTTAAGTTGCTCGCCCTTCACCTGCAAAGTTACTGATTTGGTTGGATTTACCGAAAAGAAAAGATAGTATTTTCGTCCTTTTCCGTACAGAAATTGTGATTGATATTGCCATCTCACCATCCTTTGAGACCAATAGATTCGATCGGCTCCACTATCAGTTTTAAAGAGTGATGCACCCATCGACCATTGTACAATTGGATGAGGCGTCAAGTCCACCCTTAGTCCTAACAAACAACCTTTTTTACAACAATTACCTCCTTTGGAGTCTTGATAATTTCTTTTCGTATATCTTAAATCTAACTTGCACGAGGTGTTTAGATCATTGGGATTATAAATAATTCGTTGAGAGCAAGACCACTTCTTTAGCTTATCATTCTGCTTTCTGAAAGAACATTGTGACCGGCAAACCATTTGATTGTACGGATTGGTCTCTACTCCGACCTTAACAAAACAACCTTTTGTGGGTTCTCTTTTTCTATACCTTGGCTTTTGAGATTGATAAATATCAAGTTCGTTCCTTATTGTAATGCCACCCCATTCTTTGTCAAAGTTACACCTTAGACCTCTTTCATTTGACACACCCGTAAATCTTGATAAGGCATTGCCATATAGCGTCCAATACTTATATGAATAGTTTCTAAACTGAACAGAAAACGAATAGTTAGAAACTGACCGATAAGATACTCCTTGCAAAAAAGCACATCCCTTCGATTTTGATAATGCACATTCGCCAAACCAGGCAAAGCGTCCGACTGAAGGACTGTACCTGTGGAATCCTGAAATATTGTAAAAAGACTCGATATCAGACAAACCATCTATACCAATTATACCGGGTGGTCTTTTTAGTGTAGCATGAGGGAAAGAATAAAAACATGCTGTCATGCCTATATCCAGAGGAGCTTTCCGATACTCAAGAATAGAAGACCACGACTTGACAGCCACTTTGTGTCTTAGTCTATACTCTCTTTCTGTACGATGCATCCCGCTATGATAAATACTGTGAATTATTTTTTTCTTTCCCTTTTTGGAAGTCCTACCATCCATTCTTGCCAATGAATATCCTAAGACAAACCTTAAATTGCCAAACCTAAAAGAGGATGCAATACCTCTATGGAAACCTGTCTCTGATTGCGAAAAAGACTTTCTAAGACCTATACCAAGTCGACTGTATAAATTAGGATCCGAAATGAAATACTTTCCTTGTCCCAAATTGAGACCATAACCGGAAGAGATTTTATAATCTCCAATGATAAGTTTCTCCACAATAGAGTTTGATGACAACTCAATATGTCCGGATAGATGGTCAAATCCCCCTTTGGATAGCTGAAATTTCTCATAGTTATCCAATTCGCCCAATACTCCAACCGATAAAATATCTTTGACTTGATAAAGATAACGTAACGAACCTCCCACCGGAGATCCAAGCCACTGATCGTCTTTCGTCTGCTTTCCAAAAGGTCTGGAATAGGTGGCTCCTAATAAACTTTTCCCCTTTTCTGAAAAGACAGAAGTAAATGTTTCATCCAAAGAAGCCGCCTCTTTTACATCTGTGACTTTCACGAAAGGATAGACCAAATCTAAAGTTCGAGAATCCATGCCCGGTACCATTTTTAGATCCCATATAGTTAGGAAACCACCATCTGCCTGATGCTTATGCCTATACTCAATAATGGCATTAATCTGAAATTCCGACAAAAAAGGCAATCTTCTCAATAATGGTTTGGTCGATTTATTAAGATCAAGGGGATTATCCATCAAGTTATACAAGTCCTCGATTATGTTATCAGCTTCTTGAGATGTTATATCACCATCATCCACCAATTGCATAATGTACAATTCCCAATCACTTCCAATAAATTGCTGCTGAGCCGTCAACAAACAAATATCAATAAAAGCAATAGTGGTTAGGACAAAAATATTTCTAATAAACCTTCTACCAATCTGATGTACTTTAGATAAACCGGTATATCCTACCACCTTTTTCCAAAAATATTTAACAACATAAATTGAAGATGAGGTTGTCCACTTGACAAAAGAAGAGAAAGTAAACATACCGAAGAAGGTACAAATACATCCTATTAATTTCAAATAAGATACATAAAGGAAGTGGGTACAATCCTCTTTAAATCCACCGTAAACGAATAATAAAAATTTAAGAACATTCTATCTAAATTCTTTCAAGCTCCTTTGTCTATCCTTAAACTACATACCACACAAATCTGGTACTATTCACCATTACAGGTAGCAAAACAAACTAAAAAACTTCTTCAAATGATTGATTTGTGAAATGACTTCAAAATATAGAGAAGAATCTCTCTTTCAATATAGATTCAATAGTCTTACACGAGTTTTTGTCTTTTACCAATTACATATATATAACAACCGAACTCACCAAAAGGTTGTAATAAGAAAAAAATGTCGGTAAGCAACCTTTCTTTCCAATAACGAATAAGCATTCACACATCATATAATAATAGTATGCATCTTTATCGCAGAGGAACTTTTATGATTGCCTGAAAAGTATATAACAATAAGAAGCTGTTTAAATTTAATTGAAAAACAATCTTATACAAGGTGTTAATATATTGAATATCAGTAGGTTAGTTGATTTATTATTTGTAACTTTATGATTATCAAACAATTAAAGTTATGGAAC
>NZ_JBHSGO010000141.1:0-7317 GCF_042654485.1 Falsiporphyromonas endometrii
CCCCTTTAATACCCTCGCTTTTTGATTAGGGGGGCTTATCTTGTAAAAATGAAATGCTCAACCGCATAAATTCAGCGATTGAGCATCATTAATATGTCCTATGAAACTTTTATCGGACAGCAATAATCCTCAAAACATCCTTAAAATCGGTTGAAGGGGGAACAGACTTATGTACAATTGAGGTACAATAAAATAGGATTGTAAATATCTATGAGATTAGACATTCACAATCCTATTCATATAAAGCTATTACCTACAAAAGGTAAATAGCGGATCGGTTAACCTTATTTATTCAAAGCACATTTGGAACAATTCTCACGAATCTGAGTAAAGAAATCATTACCCTTATTGTCAACCAAAATGAAAGCCGGGAAGTCTTCTACCTCGATCTTCCAAATGGCCTCCATTCCCAGCTCAGGATATTCCAGACATTCAACCTTCTTAATGCTGTCTTGAGCTAAGATTGCTGCAGGGCCTCCGATACTTCCCAAATAAAATCCTCCATGCTTTTTACAAGCATCTGTAACAGCCTGAGAGCGATTTCCTTTGGCGATCATTACCATTGATCCACCATTTTGCTGGAATAGGTCTACATAAGAGTCCATACGCCCGGCTGTGGTTGGACCAAATGATCCGGATGGCATTCCTTTGGGTGTCTTAGCCGGTCCGGCATAATAGATGGGATGATTCTTAACATATTCAGGCAGACCTTCTCCTTTTTCAAGTCTCTCTTTCAGCTTAGCATGAGCAATATCACGACCTACGATAATGGTACCATTGAGAGAAAGGCGTGTCGATACCGGATACTTATCAAGCTCAGCCAGAATATCTTTCATTGGACGATTTAGGTCAATACTTACTACTTGACCCTCCATTCCCTTGCGATACTCTTCCGGAATAAGCGAAGCAGGATTGGTCTCCATCTTCTCAATCCAAATACCTTCCTTATTGATTTTAGCCTTAATATTGCGGTCTGCCGAACAGCTAACTCCAAGACCGACAGGACAACTTGCACCATGGCGAGGCAAACGGATAATCCTTACATCATGAGCATAATACTTACCTCCAAACTGTGCACCATAACCCAACCTACGAGCAGCTTCAAGAACTTCGGCTTCCAACTTGGTATCACGGAATGCTCGACCTCCTTCATTACCTTCCGTTGGCAGATTGTCATAATATTTGGCAGAAGCCAACTTGACAGTCTTAAGGTTCATTTCTGCCGAAGTTCCACCAATCACAAACGCAACATGGTATGGAGGACAAGCTGCAGTACCCAATGTTCCCAACTTTTCTACAAGGAAAGGAACAAGTTTCTCAGGATTAAGGAGTGCTTTTGTCTCTTGATAGAGATAGGTCTTATTGGCCGATCCTCCCCCTTTAGCGATACAAAGAAAATTGTATTCGTCACCATCTACTGCCAGCAAATCGATCTGTGCCGGAAGGTTGCAACCGGTATTGACCTCCTTATACATATCCAAAGGAGCATTCTGAGAATAACGCAAATTGTCTTCTGTATATGTATCATAAACACCATGAGAAAGATACTCCTCATCATTGCCACCGGTAAAGACATATTGACCCTTTTTGCCTAAGATGATAGCAGTCCCGGTATCTTGACATACAGGAAGTTGCCCCTTAGCTGAAACTTCTGAGTTTCGCAAAAATGTGAGAGCTACAAATTTATCATTCTCACTGGCTTCCGGGTCTGAAAGAATCTTTGCAACTTGACGCTGATGAGCAGGTCTTAAGAAAAATGAGGCATCATGAAAACATTGACGAGCCAAAGCTCTCAACCCCTCCGGTTCGATGCAAAGCATCTCCTTATCTCCAAATGGTTTGGTAGACACATACTTATCGGTCAACAGATAATACTCTGTCTGATCTTCTGAAAGCTCAAACGGCTTCTGATACTTAAATTGTGGTGTTGCCATAATTCTACTAATATGATAATCGTTTCGTTATATTATCCTCAAAGGTAAGATTTTAATGTCGCTTTTTCTATACAAAAACAAACAATAATGGCTGCCTATCACATCTAAATAAGACTTATTGTTGTTATTAGATGCGTTAAGCAGCCATCTGTCTCAAATATAATTTCGCTTAGATACCAATTCCCATATATGTAAAACCAAAAGAATCAGGCAAATCATAGACATTTCTTCCATCTATAAGCAGGGGATTGTTCATTGATCTCTTGACTACTTCCCAAGATGGCATCCTAAACTCTTTCCACTCCGTTACATGAAAAAGAGCATCAGCGTCTATGACTGCGTCATACAAATCATTTGCATAGCGGACCTTATCTCCAATACGACGTTTAGCCTCATCCATGGCTATAGGATCGTAAACAGAAACCTCACAACCTGCTTCAAGTAACTGTTGAATAAGAACAAGGGATGTAGCCTCTCTCATATCATCCGTACCAGGTTTGAAACTAAGACCCCAAATGGCTACTTTCCGACCTTTTACATCGTGGTTGTAATAACGATCAAACTTCTCAAAAAGGAGTTTTTTCTGTCTGGCATTCACATCTTCCACAGCATTGAGCACTCGCATCTCATAGCCATTGTCTCGAGCTGTCTGTATCAAAGCCTTCACATCCTTCGGGAAACAACTTCCTCCATAGCCACACCCAGGATAAAGGAATTTGCTCCCAATCCTCGAGTCACTGCCGATACCTCGTCTGACCATATTGACATCTGCCCCGACATACTCACAAAGATTTGCAATATCATTCATAAAGCTAATCCTTGTTGCCAACATGGCATTGGCAGCATACTTCGTCATCTCGGCAGATGGTATATCCATAAACAGGACTCGGAAATTGTTGAGTTGCATCGGTTTATAAAGATATGTAAGAAGCTCTTTTGCTCTATCACTTTCCACTCCGACCACCACTCGGTCCGGCTTCATAAAATCTTCAACTGCATTTCCCTCTTTCAAAAACTCAGGATTTGAGGCCACATCAAATTCAACATCTCCAAATCCTCTCTTATCCAACTCTTCTCGAATAGCCGCTTTTACCTTGCGAGAAGTTCCTACCGGCACAGTACTTTTGCAAACTATCAACTTATAGCTATCCATCGACTTACCTATGGTTCGTGCAACCTCAAGCACATGTGACAGGTCCGCCGATCCATCCTGGTCTGGAGGCGTACCAACAGCAATAAAAACAATCTCCACCAAAGGCAATACCAGACTAAGATCTGTTTCAAAATGGAGCCTTGAAGCCTCAACATTTCTTTTGACCATTGGCTGAAGTCTCGCTTCGTAGATTGGCATTACCCCCTCTCTAAGCTGAGCTATCTTCCTCTCATCCACATCCACACAATACACATCTGCACCTAACTCGGCAAAGCAAGCTCCACTTACCAGCCCCACATATCCTACACCTATGATTGCTATTTTCATTGTTGATTGCTTATTTATGTTCTAATCGATTGATACAATCCTTTACCCCCACAGTCCAATGCGGATGGGTAATCGCATACAAAGAGGACAATCTATCCTTGGACAACACACTATAAGAAGGTCTTTTTGCTGCTGTCGGATAGTCCGATGTACGAATAGGCCTAACTGATTTGACCTGCTTTTGCGACAACAATCCAATAGACACGCAGGCCAGATCATACCAAGAGGCAACACCACTATCCGTACAATGAATAAGTCCGGTACGAAAATGCCCTTCAGCTATAAAAGCCTCAGCAATAACCAGTAGTGTATGGGCTAAATACGGAGCATAAGTAGGAGTACCGATCTGGTCTGAAACGACTCCAATCTCATCTTTTTCCATCGCAAGTCGAACCATCGTTTTGACAAAGTTTTTGCCATATTCCGAATACAGCCAAGCTGTACGAACCACAATGGCACGCCCCTCAAAAGACAAGTGCATCAAAGCTTTCTCCGCTTCCAACTTGGATAAACCATATTGAGAGAGAGGACATGGTCCATCCTCCTCCAGATAAGGCACACTCTGCTCTCCATCAAAAACAAAATCGGTACTGAGCTGTATTAATCCGGCATTAGGGATCCGACTTACGATAGAAGCCAACTTTCGTGGCACATCGACATTCAATGCATAGACCTTTTCCTTTTCTTGTTCGGCTTGATCTACAGCTGTATAAGCAGCACAATTGATTATTAAGAGCTTATCCTCTCTATTTTCAGTAATAGAAGAAGCCATTTGAAGGATTTTCTCCTTAACCTGACTCTCACTAAGGCACAAATCAAGCTCCTCAATATCCGGATAAAAGAAACGATATCTCTCATGGAGGTTTAGTCTCTGTACCACCTCCTTGATAGACAATCCTAACTGACCTTTTCCTCCGGTTACTATGATTGTTGTCATTTAAATATTCTTTTTAGCTTATTCTTCGGGAAGTCTAAATAACATTTTTAATGTTATGAGACCCTTCAATAGACATTTTCCATTACGAAGGTACACTCATGAAAGCACAAATGCAAAAATGTATTCGGGTTGTCATACCCCAAACATTTTTGCATTTGACAAGTGGAGAAATCAGCCTCCTTATATTAAGAATCTCCTGTATTCAAAAGATTCTAAAAGAGATATACCATCAACCTACAGGCATATCTTCCTCAGGATCGTCTTTCGTCTTATATCTTTCGGATAAGAAAGTAAGGAAATTACCAACCCTGCTCAAAGCCTCTGTTGTCTCCTTACTCACATCTTTACCTTGCATCTTCAATAGAGAAAATCCATACAAAGCATCCATACAGGTCTCTATCTCACCTCGATCAAGATCAGTAGAATTTTTTCTCAGACCCACAATATATGGCAATACTTGATAGTAAAGGCTGGCATAAATCTGCTCCTTCTGATCAGAAAGAAGCTTATGATGAAGTTCTTCGAGTTGCATCATGACTATACGAACAATATTGAGGTGGCCTTTTTCTCTTAACCCCTCTGTCAGCATCATGTCAACAAGTTCACTATACCATTTGTCCAATTGCCTTTGCTCTTCATCAGTGACATCATATTTGGGTAAAAGAGTCTTCCTGACCAAATCAATATCGAGATTGCAAGCACGGATCAAATCCTCAACCTGCCACATATATATGACATAATCGACGATATGGTCCGCTCTGAGTTTTCTTGAAACAAACATATCTATACTAATTGTTTTATTCTTCCCCGTTAATAACTCTATCTACATCCTTTTCAGATGCATCATTTTTTGCCGGCTCTATAGAAAGAAGTCTACATAGAAGAGGATAAATGGTAATATTGGGGATTGGAGAACTAAAGCGAATATCTTGCTTAAAATCCGGGCCAAAACCAGCAAATAGAGCTTTCATCTCCGGAGCGGCATTGTCATATCCATGGGCACCGCCAACAATCTTTTTAGCCTTACCCTCTCTAAAATACAGATATGTACCAATGTTTGGCATCACAACAATTTCGCCAATCCTTGGATTAGATCCAAAATGAAAACGCTTGGGTATATCGCCTTTGCGATAAAAGGTCACATTAGGAACTTTCTTTAGATCCTTGAGCACTTTTTTGAGTTTACCCTTCTTAGGATATAGCATAGAAGGCACACCATCAACGATATGATCAAAATCATTGCGATCGAGATATTCAGACAAGTCAACCGATTGCCCCGGAGTATAAGCCGCCATACCATGATCCGAAACAAGAATAAAGTCGACATTGTCACGATTAGGCAACTGACGAAGTTTATTTAAGAAATAGCCCACCACAGAATCCATCTGCTCAACCTTAGCTATAGTCTTAGGACTCTCGGGAGTATAAAGGTGACCAAAATGATCCGGCTCTTCGATGTACCACATGATGAGTCTCGGTCTTTCCGATTTGGGCATCGACAGCCATTTGATTACAGTATCAGCTCTATCATAATATGGGACATTCGAATCATACTTCTTCCAACTCCATGGCTGATGACCATTCACATTCGTTTCACTTCCAACCCAAAAGAAAGAGGCTGCCCTTACGCCCTGTCTCTCAGCCGTGTTCCAAACAGGTTCTCCTCCATAGAAAGCAGGATTTTCTACTGACTTACGATCACCCAATTTATAGCGACCAAGTTTCTTATCGAAAAACATATTTGTCACAATACCATGACTATTTGGATAAAGTCCGGTGGCCATACTATAATGATTGGGAAAAGTTAGGGATGGATAGCTGGGTTGCAAAAAACCCAAAAACCCTACAGAGGCAATAGAATCAATATTAGGTGTCTTTGCAACATCCAAATAACTTCTCCTAAACCCATCCAAAGACAATATTACAACTTGTCTGTCAGACTTAGGGAACTGGGTGGTTGTCTGTGCAATACTTCTGTATCCAAAACAAGAACACAAGAAGACTAATGCTGTCATCACTGACAAAATTTGAATCTTTCTCATAATTGAAATGATTTGTTCTAAAGGTATAGCTACAATCTTAATACCACTAAGCATAAGATCAATCGCCAAGATGATTATCTCAATCACCTATGGGCATTCTCTCAAAACATCACAACCTTTAGCTCTATTAATATATTAATCCGTTTTTAATTGTACTTATTCATCGCTCTTTGCACTCCTTCAAGACAAAATGAACGAACAATTTCCACAACTTGCGGAAGAATCTCTGTAATCTGTCGTTCCTCTTCAGGGCTAAAATGACCTAACACAAAGTCTATCTGACCTCCTTGTGGATAATCATTACCCAAACCAAATCTCAATCTGGCATACGACTGCGTTGAAAGCATCTGTGCAATGTTTTTCAATCCATTATGCCCGGCATCACTACCCTTTGCCTTCAACCGAAGTTTGCCAAAAGGCAAGGCAACATCATCAACTAAAATAAGAATTCTTTCTATAGGAATATTCTCTTGTTGCGCCCAATATCTGACTGCATTACCACTGAGATTCATATAAGTATTGGGCTTAAGAAGTATGAGTTCCGCATTTTTCATTCGCATCAGAGCCACAGCACCATACCGCTTCTCTTCAAATGAAACTTTTCCCTCTTCGGCCAAAGCATTGACCATGGTAAATCCAATATTATGCCTTGTACCATTGTATTCCTGCCCAATATTTCCAAGTCCTACAATAAGATATTTCATACTCCGTTGTTTTATTTCAGTCCACAAAGGTAATGCAGATTATTTAGATACCATTTTGAAAGGCAATATTAGATTTGAAGAGACAATGAAAATTCTTAGAAGCTGTTTAAATTTAATTGAAAAACAATCTTATACAAGGTGTTAATATATTGAATATCAGTAGGTTAGTTGATTTATTATTTGTAACTTTATGATTATCAAACAATTAAAGTTATGGAGC
>NZ_JBHSGO010000142.1:0-7768 GCF_042654485.1 Falsiporphyromonas endometrii
CTGACAGACAATTCGAAATAATTTCTTTAATTTGTACTCGTGTAAGATTCATACGGTTTATCGTTTTATTTTGTTTTTTTCAAAGATAACAGTCTTGAGTCTTACACACTTTTTCGGGACAGTATCGATTGAAATGCTCATCCGAATAAATAAAGTGTTTGGGAGACTTCAATATTCACTTATCTATCTTTATTCCAAAAATGTCAATAGAACATCGGAGTATCACATACATTCAAATATTCAAAGTCTTCTTTCCCTTTATCACATCTCACCAAAATGGTGGAGAAATTTAGTAGATAAGAATCATTTTATAATATTATAAAACGATGATATATAATGCATTAAGAGTAATAATCTCTAATAACCGTCATTAGAATTTGCCATCTAACGACAAATCTGGGTTTATACAACAATAGCATTTTTTATACAACAGCGATAGAGAGCTTCTATAATCAACTTTATAAACATAACTGTCTTCTTGCAAGAAAATGTAAAACAGCTCATTCCATCAAAAAGACATGAATATCAGACAGGAAAACAGCTAACTTATTTTCAGACAATATTTTTCATTCAAAATTATCTTCGCTTACGTTTTGTCTAAACAAAGGGGTATAGCTTCAATATAAATATTTGTTTATCCTTGTTATACTTCCTTCTAACTTTCCTATTTATAATGAGATAGCATGATTTGTATTGACTTGAAGCAAATCTTATTGCAAAATATGCTTGTATTTCAAAAATTATCTTATATTTTTGCAACGTCTATAATAAATGATTATTACATTTTATTTAGACAGCTTGTATAACCATAAAAATTAAAACCGAAAGTATGTATTGGACATTAGAATTGGCATCTAAGTTAGAAGATGCTCCATGGCCTGCAAGTAAAGATGAATTGATTGATTACGCTCAGCGTTCCGGAGCCCCATTGGAGGTAATAGAGAATCTTCAAGAAATAGAAGACGAGGGTGATATATATGAGTCCATCGAAGATATTTGGCCGGATTACCCAAGTAAAGAGGATTTCTTCTTCAATGAGGATGAGTATTGATACCATTTTATTTTGTGATATTAGTAGGCTGTTTTAAATTTATTGTAAATAAAATGGAAAGGTTCTAAATAGAGCTTTCCATATTGTTCGAAGCTTGTATTTCTGTCTTTTTGAGTTGATTATACAGCTAAAATTTGCTGTTTGCCTCAATATGTAATAGATCACAAACTACTCGATAATTATTTAAAACAAATTCCAAATAAAACAGAATAGCTTCTAAAGTTGCTTGATGACAACAATAAAAAGGAACTTTAGGTCGTTTATTATAGGGATGGTCATAGTCAGGGGACAAGCTACCTGACTATCACTATCCCTTAAATTATTAAATATAGTAGATCAATTGGTGACAAGAATAAGAAATATATATACGGTTTTATGCCTGTTTGTACTATTTGGTATATCATATTACCAATCTTATGCTCAGAGTGATCTTGTCTTATCTCAGTTTGATCGCACTCAAAATTATTATAATCCGGCTTTTGCAGGAAACCGCAAGGAATGTTTCTTAACAATCATGCATAACAGGCAATGGGAAGGTATGCCGGGGGCTTCCAAAAGCTTTGTTGTGATGGGAGACTCTCCTATTAAATTTCTTGGGAAAGAGATCGGAGTAGGCATTTTGATTGTCAACGATAAGATTGGCTTATATACTCAAAGTGAGCTTTCCGGGCAAGCTGTATATCGACAAAAACTCTTTGGTGGAACCTTATCCATAGGGGCGGAATTTTCGCTATTTAATAGTACCTTTGATGGTACGAAAGTGCATCTTATCGATGGCGAAGGTCAAAGTATTGATGACCCGGCTATCCCCAAAACAAAAATTGGAGGGAAAACCTTTGATTTAAAGGCCGGGTTGTTGTATTCACGATCACATTGGTACATTGCCATGGCCGCAAGACATATTTTTAAGCCTATGGTTAAATATGATGAACATGCATATTTCACACTGCTACCAAGTTATAATTTGATGGCAGGATACAATATAGAGCCTAATAATTCGTTATTTCATTGGCATCCGTCTTTATTTGCCAGCATCACGGACAAGCACTATCGCATTGATTTGAGGATGGGTACATCCTACAATGACAAGTTCTTTGGTTCTTTGATGTACAGGCCAAATACAGCTGCTGGCTTATCTTTGGGTATGAATTTTGGCAAAGTTTATATCGGATATGGTTTTGAAATGCCTATTAACTCATTGGCCAATCGAAACTATGGTACTCATGAACTTATGGTGTCATACCATTTTCCTATCCAGAAGACTAAAAAGGGGGATGTTAAACATAAAAGTGTAAGATTATTATAGATACATATAGATATCAATGAAGACAATCAAAAAGATATTCACAGTCAGCGTGACTACGGGTATGGCCTTGTCGATGCTTTTCTCTTCATGTGCAGGGAAAAGAGGAGCTATTGGCGGGGAGCTTACCGGTGCACGACTTACGACGTGGAATGAGCCACAGCCTTATGGCATGGTACAAATTCCAAGAGGTACAATTGTAATGGGTTCCAAGGACTCTACCGATTCTGTATGGGGAGGTATCAATGTAACAAGACCTATCTCTGTAGACGCATTTTGGATGGATCGCACAGAAATCACCAACGCTCAGTATCGTCAGTTTGTCTATTATGTCCGAGACTCCATTATTCGTGAACGCTTGGCTGATCCGGCTTATGGCGGAATGGAAGAATATAAAATCACAGAAGACAAATATGGAGATCCCGTCCCCCCTCATCTTGACTGGTCCAGGCCTTTGCCCAACCTAAAGAAAGCAACAGAGGAGGAGATTCGGGCTATGAATAGCGTCTACTATACCAATCCGGTTACTCATCAGAAGAAATTGGATCCGGATCAGATGTTATACAAATATGAAGTGTACGATTACAGGTCAGCAGCCTTAAGAAGGCACCAACTAAAAGCGGCGCTCAGAAACTTGAATACAGATATCAAGGTTGATCCCAATCAGCAAGTTTTAATATCCAAAGACACTGCATACATTGATGACAATGGACGTATCATCAATGAAACAATCACCAGACCTTTGTCAAGCGAATATGACTTCCTTAACACTTACATTGTACCAATCTACCCGGATGAGACATGCTGGATCAATGATTTTCCGAATGCGCAGAATGATTCATATATGAAACTCTACTTCAACCACCCCGGATACGACGATTATCCCGTAGTGGGTATTACATGGGAGCAAGCCCAAGCCTTTTGCGCATGGAGGTCGGCATACTTCAAGAAGGGCCTTAATCTACCCGAGGGGCAGATTGTCGAGGACTTTAGACTTCCTACGGAAGCTGAGTGGGAATATGCTGCCAGAGCCGGCAACAGCAATTCAAAATACCCGTGGAGTTCTGACGACTTAAGGTCCGGTAAAGGTTGTTTTCTCGGCAACTTTAAGCCAGGTGAAGGTGATTATACATCTGACGGACACCTTATCACAGCCCGCGTTGGAAGCTATTCTCCAAATGACTTTGGTCTTTATGACATGGCCGGAAACGTTGCCGAATGGACAAGTTCTATTTATACAGAGAGTGGTCTCAAACAATTCAATGATATCAATCCCGAGCTTGATTACAAAGCTGATGTTAAAGACCCCTATTTCATGAAAAGAAAAGTTGTACGAGGTGGTTCTTGGAAAGATGTATCTCGTTATATCCGCAGTACAACCCGCAGTAGTGAATATCAAAATGTGCCAAGAAGTTATATTGGTTTCAGATGCGTTAGAACGACCGTCGCTTTTTCAAAGTAACACACTTAATTCTTAAGCCTTATGAGTGAAGAAACAAAACATAGAAAGTATAAAAATATAGTAGAGCTTTTCCTTGCAAGCCGAAAGGGGAAAAGAGTATTGAATATTCTGTATAGCTGGGGGGCTGCCGTAGTCATTTTGGGGGCACTCTTTAAATTACTGCACCTACCCTATGGCAATTTGATGCTTTTTGTGGGTATGATGACTGAGTTTTTGGTATTCTTTGTTTCAGGATTCGAAAAGCCGGCAAGCGAATACCATTGGGAAAATGTCTTCCCTCAACTTGATTCGGACAATCCGATGGATAAAGAAGAAATTGAAGCCAGAAGGAAATATCTACAGGAGAAAGCAAAAGAAGCTGCTGAACGCGTTGCAAGAGGAGAAGATCCTTTTGAAGACCCATCTATGGCAGAAGTAATGCCTTATGCTCAGCCTTATCTATCAAAAACCCCATTGACTCCGCAACCCGTAGAGGTGGCCGGAAACGAAATGGAGGCCGCAGAGGAGGAAACAATGGAATATACGGCTTCGCCACAAGCCCAAACAACCAATATCAATTGTGAAAATACAAACAGACAAGCTCATTCTATTGCCTCTTTGGTTGGAGAAGAAGAGCTTCAAAAACTTCATGATGGCATTGATAAGTTGACCGAGTCCATCGAACAATTGGCGCGCATTGGACAAATGGCCGATCGAATGGCTCAAACATACGAAGAGATGCAAAATATCTCGGATGCTTCACAAAACTATAAGGAACAAATCGAAAGTCTTGGTAAAAACATTGCCGGTCTGAATACAATTTACGAAATCCAACTCAAGGGTATCAGTTCTCAGATTGATACAATAGATCATATCAACAACGGCCTTCACCACATCAAAAACATGTATGACGGCACAGTATTGGATAGTACAGCATTTAATCAACAAAATGCCCTTATGGCCAGTCAACTTAAGCAAATCAATGAAGTGTATGCAAGACTGCTCAAGGCTCTAACATCCAATATGGGTATGCCTCCTATGCCTAATCAATGGACTGCACCCAATAACGAAGCTCCAAAGCCTGAGAATGCTTATGACGCTGCAATGAACAATCCGATGGCAGGCAAAACGAACCAGCCCGGAAACAATTGATGTCTAACGAATTTATACACTAACAAACCATGCCAGTTGGATTTAATGGTAACGTCAACCGACAGAAGATGATCAACCTGATGTATCTTGTGTTTATCGCAATGATGGCTCTAAATGTATCTTCAGAAGTCCTGGATGGATTCCAAAAAGTGGATGATAGTCTGGAGGCAACAATCAATGGTACTAATAGAAGAAATCAGATTTTGCTCGGAGAACTTAAGATTGCTAATGCTACAAACCCCAGCAAAGCCTCCCAATGGCTTGCGAAGGGACAAGAAATATCACAAGAGGCCAACAATCTGGTCCAATTTATCGAAAGGCTTAAGGTTGATATCGTCAGAAAGGCTGATGGCCCTGAGGGTAATGTCAAAGACATAAAAACCAAAGATGACCTTGAAGCTGCATCTTATGTGCTACTCAATCCAATCAATGGACAGGGGAAGATTCTCAAAAAAAGGATTATGGCTTTTAGGGCTCTTTCCGCTAAGTTAATGAGAGATAAGACCAAGCTTAAAGCTGTAGAATACCTCTTAAATACAGAAGGGCCCAAAACAGCATCCGGCTCATGGGCATCATCCCTTTTCGAAAGTATGCCGACAAGTGCAGCTGTCACTATCCTATCAAAAATGCAAAGTGATGTGAGATATGTTGAGGGAGAAGTGCTTTCGGATCTGCTTAA
Source organism: Falsiporphyromonas endometrii (assembly GCF_042654485.1). Lineage (NCBI taxonomy): Bacteria > Pseudomonadati > Bacteroidota > Bacteroidia > Bacteroidales > Porphyromonadaceae > Falsiporphyromonas > Falsiporphyromonas endometrii. Next base: position 5,627 of record NZ_JBHSGO010000142.1, read on the forward strand.
GTCTGTTGATGTAGGTGATTATAGAGTAAACAAGATCACAGCTCAAGTGCTTCCCCAAAGTCAAATTATTATGAAGGGAGACACCTATAAAGCACAGATTGTACTTTCAAGTGTAGACTCTACCCAAACTCCGGATATATATGTAGGGGGAAAACTCCTTCCTCATGAAAACAATGGTGTGTTTACGACAGTTGGAGGAGCACCTGGAACCTATCCGATCAAAGGCTATGTTAACTTAAAAATGCCTGATGGATCCACGATGAAAAGGGAGTTTGAAAGCCAATATTTCGTCACAGAGCCAATGGCTTCTGTAGCTCCAACACTTATGAATGTGCTATATGCCGGGATAGACAATCCGATCTCCATAGCTGTACCGGGAGTACCAAGCCAAAACTTATCGGTAACAATGTCCAATGGGACAATTACCAAACGTGGTGATCTCTGGATTGCTAAGCCGGCAAAAGTCGGTAGCACTGCTGAAATAATCGTATCAGCAAAGATGGCTGACGGAAGGCAACAAGTGATGACAAAAAACCAACTCAAAGTAAGAGCTCTACCCGATCCAATGCCTTATATACAAATTGCAGACAAAGGCGGTGCTCCCAAAAGATTTAGAGGTGGTAAGATATCAAAAGCACAACTTCTCAATGCCGGTGGCATCAATGCTGCTATCGATGACAATGTACTTGATGTCAATTATAAGGTCCTTAAATTTGTTACAAAGTTTATTGACTCGATGGGAAATACAATACCGGAGATCTCTAACAGCAACAAATTTTCTGATAGACAGATTAGACAAATCAAATCTCTTCAAAGAGGAAAGACATTCTATATTACAGATGTACAAGCAGTGGGTCCTGATGGAGTCACTCGTACAATTAGTCCAATGGAGGTAATCATATATTGATATGAAATTAATGAATAAGCTTATAATAATGGCTTCTGTAGCCGTAGCAATGGGTTGTGGAGAGAGCCTTTTGGCACAAAACGACATCCCTGACGGCCCGGTAATAAGAAAAGAAAGGGCTGTTAAAGACAACAAGTCTCAGCTACCTAATGATATGCGACTCTCAAATAGAGCAAGAGAATTTAACGATCTACTTACACAACATACTGAGGGTGCAACATGGGAAAGAATCATATACAGGCGACTTGATCTCAACTTGGAGCAGAACGCTCCCTTATACTATCCCGAAAGACCTCGAGACGGACTTAAAAGTCTATTCTCTACAATCTTCGAACTTATGAACGCTGGTTCATTAAAAGTGTACGAATATATGGATGGTTATGAGATTTTTGATGATGCTCATGAATTATCTTTTAAGGACTTCTTAGAACGTACGCAAATCATGTATAATCAAGCAGATAAGGGTTCAAAATATCTATATAAAGTTGACCCGGCAGACGTTCCAACCAACAATATTAAGGCATATTATCTCAAAGAAATTTGGTTTTTTAATCCGCAAAATAGTACCTTAGCGGTCAAAATAATGGCTCTATGTCCAATTATGACTGATTTGGGGGATTATGGAGAGACTGTCAATACGCCTCTCTTCTGGTTGCCATATGACGAAATCAGGCCGTACTTGTCACAACAGCCGGCAATGCTGAGCAGTCTTAACAATGTTAGAAATGCTACATTGGATGACTACTTTAGGATGGGGCTTTATAAAGGAGACATTGTTATGGCAATGAATCTCAAAGATCAAGCTTTGGCTCAGTACTGCTCATCACCGGATTCGATAGCAAAAGAGCAGTCTCGTCTTGAGAACGAGTTGAAAGCTTTTGAGAAAGGTTTGTATTGCACACAAGACTCTTCATGGATGAAGAAAGCAGATGTCAAAGACAAAAAGAAATCTCGACGCTCTGCAAGAAGTGCCAGAACTTCCAGATCATCCGGAGGAAAAGCTCCCAAAGCTGCCAAGGCTCCTAAGCAAAAAGCTGTAAAACCTAAGAGGAGTTCTGGCGGACGCTCTATAAGAGGACGATTTTAATATACTAACATACATTTTCTGAAGGGGGCTGTGTCATTATTCGTAATGATTCAGCCTCTAATTTTTTAGCAACCTCTCATTTCTTGAGTTTAAGCAGCCAATTTTTGGATGGGAGCTACCATTGGACTCACAGGAACTCCTAAAACAG
>NZ_JBHSGO010000143.1:0-7895 GCF_042654485.1 Falsiporphyromonas endometrii
TGCCAGACAATTCGAAATAATTTCTTTAATTTGTACTCGTGTGAGATCCATACTGTTTTACTGTTTTATTTTATTTTTTCAAAGATAATAGTCTTGGGTCTTACACACTTTTTTGGGACAGTATCATTGGTTTTGGGTTTTGTAGAGAATAAGCCATTTTGAGAGTCCAAAAAGCCTTGTTTTAAGACTGAAAACAGCCTATATGTATTTAACATTATTTATCTAATAAACTGCAGTTTAAGTGAAAGTATACAAGATTAATTTATGATTCAAAGCACATATTTTGATACAATTATATCACAACAAAGGTATTTGAAACTCTTGCACAAAATAGATCTACTTCATTGTTTATCGGTATTCGGATTCGTTCTCCTACATGAGTTAGTTCACTTCACCATCATTAAACGTGCATCTCGTCCTTTTTAACTCCAAAGAAATGCCATTTATAAAGTTATCTTGAGCTGATTATAGCATATGCACCCAAAAAATAGCTGTCTATGGGATCTCAATCAGAAAATATAACAGACCAAAATATATCATGAAGGCATGTCTTAATAGTTTGAATTAACTGATTTTATATTATTGCTGTTGTCCGATAAAATGAATATTCTTGTGCATTGTCTTTCTTGTAAGTTACTAAGATAAAGATAAGACAATTGGGGCTGACTCCTGGGAAGGAAATTCAGCCCCATATCTTTTGTTTTGTGATATTTTTATCGGACAGCTGACCGCATGGCGGTAAAGAGCCGGCATGGATGAAACGGTTGAAAATTATAGACTCCACCACGATCTCTTTGTTTTCCAACCTGATTTTCAAGGGAGTTGGACGTCATCCGAAGAATGGCAAGAAGAAAGGCGGCATAAAGGTGCACACGGTCATACAGGCTAATGAAGGGGTTCACTCCGATATCCGATTTACATCTGCAGCCACCAATGACTCCTTTATGCTCAAGCCATCCTCCCTGAGTAAAGGAGACATTATCTCCATGGATAGAGCATATGTAGATTATGAAAAGTTTGAGCAGATGACTCAAAAAGAGATCATGTATGTGACCAAGATGAAGAAGAATCTGAAGTATCATATACTGAAAGACACCATTATACAATCAGAACAAGGCGTGGCAGAACTGTGAGTCCGCTTAGTCACCTTTACAAAAGTCTTAAAAGGCGATCGAGATCCTGTTATTCATCATGCACGCATCATCACCTATGTGGATATTAAAACAGTGCTGTCCGATAAAAGTTGGAAATGACATATTAAGGAAGCTCAACCGCATAAATAAGATGTTTGGGAGATTTCAATATACCGTTATCTACTTCTTATAGGATAACAGCAATAATTAGAATTGGTCTTCTAACGACAAATCTGGATATAATAAAGATAGAGCATAAAACCGAGGATTGGATTTTATGCTCTATCACTCATTTGATCTGAAGTTATGTTTTTAAGAGAATGTAATTATTACAATCTATACATTTATGAAACTGCAGATCAAACCATATCACCAAGGTGTAAAACCAATGTCCAATTGGTATATCTTCCATTCGGATTATAAAGTGTTTCATAAAACTCCTCTTCCGTCTGAGGATTGAATCCTTTTGGCAAGTCTGAATCATCATATCTGAAGGCTTCTCCGTTAGGCATATATTCTGTTTCAAATGCCATTGCATTAACTTTAACAAGAAGCTTTTTTATCCCCTTAGGACTCTTTGCTACATACTCAAGATACTCAATATACTTAGGCTGGAATGGAAAAACACCTTCATTATAATCACCGATAGTAATGTCTTCTTGTACATGGTCCAAAGCCGGATTTACATAAAATGTATTGTCTTCGGATATCGCCAAAAACTTCATTGCATAATCCGGATTCATTGGGATATATTCTGTATCCTCTCGTGAAGATAAGATTTCTCTAAAGAGATCATTATTAACCTCTATTGAAACAGTATTTTCCCTTGATGGCGGATTATGAGGCTGATCTATCAAAAACAGATTAGGATTGACATTCTCTTTCATATGCTTTATTCTTCTATTATTCTTGCACTTTTTATAACAATGGGTTTGAGGGGAGCATTCTGATCGTTGGTCTTTATCGATTGTATCTTTTCAACGACATTCATACCCTTTATTACATGGCCAAAGACCGTATAATTGTTGTCCAAATGAGGCGTTCCACCTTGCAATTTATAAGCTTCTCTAACCTCTTTAGGGTATTTAATATGATAGTTCTCTTCGACGCGGTCCAAGTCCATATCCGTAAAAAACTTTCCGGTAACAATATAAAACTGTGAGCAAGAAGATTCTTTTTGGGGATTGACTTCATCTCCTTCTCTTGCAGCAGCAACAGCTCCATACACATGAAAAAGGGTTGGAAATCTAAATTCTGCAGGCAATTTGCATGTAGAAGAATCCTCAGATAAATCTTGTCCCTTCACTGCATTCTTAGTTTCCAAATTGCCGGTCTGGACCATAAATTGGTTGATCACTCTATGAAACAATACTCCATCATAGGCATGCTCCTTTACAAGTTTAAGAAAATTATCTCGATGAATTGGAGTTTCATTGTATAGCTCAATCAATATCTTTCCTTTTGTTGTCTTAAACTCGACTATAGATCTCTTCTGCTGAGCTAAAGAAGCAGTAAAACTCAAAAGAATAATGGCTGTTGCCAACACTATTTTTCTCATAAGTATTATATACAATTTGTAATCTTGTTTGTAAATCAACTGTTTAAATCATTCTCATTAAGCCTCAATATTTTGATCTTGAGCTGCGTTTGTAGTAGAAATAAAAGCAGTAGGATCTATTGCCAAGACAGCTTTTTTGAGTTTTGCGACATCCTTGCGTTCAACGATCATAAAGATAACTTCCCTATTCACTCCGGCATACATACCTTCACCATGGAGATAAGTTGCCCTCATCCCAAGCTTGGTATTGATCGTATCCTTAAGAGATCTGGGATCTTTAGCTACAATAAAAACAGCTCTCTTGGGATTTTCGGGTGATAGCAAACCAACCACTTGGCCATAGACAATGATTGTCAACCAAGAATATAGAGGAACCATCCAATCTTTAAAAGCCAACAATCCCACAAGTACAACAGTAGAGTCGATAACAATAATCATGTTGGAGAGCTTCATATTAGTTCCCTTTGTAATTACCCTTGCCAATACGTCTGTACCTGCGCTTGTGCCCCCGGCCTTGAATACCATAAATACACCGATCCCTAATATGGCACCTCCATAGAAAGCTCCTAACAATTGGTCTTTCTGGACAGATTTGATAAGCTCAGAATCTCCCAAATACCTTGAAATAAGGTCTGAAAAGAAGGCTATCATTAGAAATGTAGCAATAGTTTTTCCGCCTGATTTAAGACCCAATTTTTTCCAAGCCAATAGGAATAATGGGACATTAAAAAACAATGCAGTCGTACCAATTGGTAATCCATCTTGAAATCCCCATAAGCCCTTTGTTACATGATTGATAGCAATTGTAAGGCCGTAGACACCACCGGGCACAATCTGATTGGGAGCACAGAATGCTGCATAGGCAAATGCTTCTAAAAACGAGCCAACGATAAGCAGCAAAGCTGTCATCATGACCTTGTTGTCAAATTTCATTTCTTTAAACATCATTGTTAATGAATGGGTTTGTTGTTATTCCTCTCTATCAGTCAGAATATTTCTTCTAAAGAAGCGGGGATGAGTCAAAAGATTGATACATCCCCGATATGTATGATACATAAAACGAAAAATTGTTTTTTAATTTACTTTATCCTTAGTTAGTAAAAAGATTTTGAGTCGTTTTAAGAATTGATTTGAACAAAAGTAATCGAAAAAGAGCTCCAAATCTAAGTTCTAATTAATAATCAATAAATACTAAAAACGGCTTATCCTTTTGGATGTTTTCGCAATTAAAAAACTCATTTAATTCCTTTAAGTGTATGTCCCATTCGATCTCTTTTGGTCTCAAGATAATGGATATTATACTTGTTTGGTTTCACTTCGATCGGAATAATCTGAGTAATCTCAAGTCCATAAGCTTCAAGCCCTACACGCTTAACAGGATTGTTGGTCAAAAGCTTCATCTTGCTAATACCCAGAGAGCGAAGGATTTGTGCTCCAACGCCATAATCTCTTTCATCTGCTTCATGTCCTAAATGCAGATTGGCATCTACGGTGTCCATACCCTGCTCTTGCAATTTGTAGGCTTTGATTTTCTCCATCAAACCAATGCCACGACCCTCTTGTTGAAGGTAAACTACAACACCTCTACCCTCTTTGTCTATGAGTTCCATTGACTTATGAAGTTGCTCGCCACAGTCACATCGCTGTGATCCAAGAATATCTCCGGTTGCACAACTGCTGTGCATTCTGACAAGTACCGGTTCTGAACCGGTCAAATCACCCTTGAAGATGGCCATATGTTCCAAGCCATTGCTTTTTTGTCTGAAAGGAATCAGCCTAAACTCACCCCATTGAGTCGGCATATTTACCTCTACACCTCTTTCCACAAGGCAATCTGTCTTTAGACGATATGCAATGAGGTCTTTGATTGAGATAAGCTTCAGTCCCCACTTTTTAGCGACCTCAATAAGTTGAGGAAGACGAGCCATAGTACCATCTTCATTGATGATTTCTATAAGAGCTGCTGCAGGCTGCATACCACATAGTTTTGTCAAATCAACAGCGGCTTCTGTGTGTCCGGCTCTACGCAATACTCCTCTCGATCTTGCTCTCAATGGGCATATATGGCCCGGTCTACCTAAGTCTGTAGGGAGGGTTTTGGGATCGGCCAAAGCCAAGATTGTCTGAGCTCTATCATACATAGATACTCCTGTCGTACAACCATTGCCAAGACGATCTACTGTAACGGTAAATGGAGTCTCGTGTACAGAGGTATTATTGGGAACCTGCATCTCCAAATCAAGCTGTGCAGCCCTCTCTTCTGAAATTGGAGAGCAAAGGACTCCTCTACCATATCTCATCATAAAGTTGACTTTCTCAGGAGTTATCTTTTCTGCTGCTATGATAAAATCTCCTTCATTTTCACGGTCTTCATCGTCCACAACGATTAAAAACTTACCCTGTTTAAAGTCATCCAGAGCTTCCTCAATCGTATTAAACTTAAATGGTTCTTCCATAAGAAAAATATAAATTAATTGTTATTTGTCATTATTGTATTTAACCTATTTTCAATCTCTTCTGACACATCTATGATTTGTGTCAGTTGATGAGCTAATCTCTTTCGCTTAAATCGGAAAAACACTGTCATCGGTATTGAGATGGGCAAAATTATCAAACTCAAAGGAACCATGTATGCCTTTGACGGGAGATATGTACTCAGTTTTTTCGGGAAGAATGGATAATCTGCCAACTTTGTCCGAACTAAAATATCGGAACAGTCCACCAAATAATTTACCAAATCCTCCAACTGGTTGCTCAACTCAGTCATCATAAGTTGATCTTTGCTATGAAGCCAAATAGATAAAGCAGAACCGGACATTATTTGTGACCCCTTAACCTCTTGAGCATATTTCTGAACCCGTTCAATCTTTTGCAAAGCAACCTTGGGGTCAGCCTCATTCATAATAATCTCTTTATATTCTATTTTTCTGACTACATCGGTTTTAAATATCTTTTTGAAGAACAATAGATATGCATCAATATTAAGACGAGCAGAGTCTTTGGCTGCCATAATAGACAAATAAATACCAAGAGGTGTAAGCACCATTGAACTTAACGAAACACCAATCCATATGGGCCATTCTCCTGAAGTTGCCATCTTACTGCCAAATGTGTCCAACATATAGTAGACAAGGAATAACAATACGGACAATACAATAGGAACTCCAAGACCACCTTTTCGAACGATTGACCCCAAAGGTGCACCAATAAAGAAAAAGATAAGACAAGCTATAGGGAATGCAAACCTACTATAACGTTCTTTGGCATAGTTTCGATATCTCTTCAATTCATATTGCAAATCGATAGACTTAGTCATAAGATCCGAACGAAGGTAATCGACTTTGGATGCTGCATCTTGCAACGCTTGACTTTGAGCATCTCTACTCAGTCCATTCCACACTTCTTCGAAAGATTTAGGATGCTTATTGGCATAAGACCATACCTTTTTATGCTCTGAAACTTTATCTTTTGACAAATCATAAGAAGATAGAACCGATCCCTTAAAACGATCTTGTTCATATCTTTTGATGATGTAATCGCCCATTACATTGCGCAAGCTGTCAACATTGGTACTTGTTGAGTCGATTACTTTAGTAAGTTGACTAATATTTTTACCTGCATAACTTGATTTGAGGTCATCTTCATCCTCCATCTTGAAGTTTGTATCAAAAGGTATAATGATGCGCTTTGTTTTAAATAGCTCATCAAAAACAGGCACCGGCTGATCACCAAGAGCATACGATTGAGCCTGCATCAATCTAAAACTTCTCCCGTTAAACAGATCAAGGGTAAGAAATGTCTTAGATTCATCCATCAAAAGCTTTCCTGAGTCAGCCTTAATGATAGATGCATTTTGAAATCCGGAGCTATGGTCATTAATCATAAGCTTATAAAGCATGTGTGTCTTATGATTTTTTTTCGCCACAAAAACATTGTATCCCGGGATGCCATTGTAGAAAGTAGCCTCCGGTATTTCCAATTCGGGTGATGAATTTCTTGCGGAATAAATGATTGTATACAGCTTTACCTGAGCTTTGGTAATCTCATTATTTTGAAACCAAAGCAGTCCAAGGGAGACAAAAACGACAGATACAAAAAGGGGTGCCATTATTCGGTACAAAGAAATACCGGCTGACTTCATAGCCAGAAGTTCAAATCGCTCTCCAAGATTACCAAATGTCATAAGAGAAGCCAACAATACCCCCAGAGGCATTGCCATAGGCACCAAATTGAGTGCAGCATAGAAAAATGTCTGCGCCAAGATATCGATACTCAAGCCCTTCCCGGAAAGATCATCCACATACTTCCATAGGAACTGCATTAGTACAATAAACCAACAGATGCAAAAAGTCATTACCAGCAACGGAAGAAAAGTCCGAAGCATATACAAGTCCAACTTTTTTATGGGTTTTATCTTCATATGGTCATTCTACATTCATTTAGGTCCAAATTTCGGACGCAGTACAAATGTACAAAATAGAAAATGACAGACAATCTTTTTAATAAAGTCAAAACAACCTCTTCCAAATGATTATTCTCATCCAGTGAATGATACAATGGCTTTGAAAAAATTATAACTTCGCATATATGTCAAAGAAACAACAAAAAACAAACGTAGCGAGACTGATGGATGCAGCTAAGATTAGCTATGAGCTCATTCCATACGAAGTAGACGAAAAAGACTTGTCTGCAATCCATGTGGCAGAAAGTTTGAATGAAAACATTGACCAGGTTTTTAAGACTCTCGTATTGCATGGAGATAAAAATGGCCTGTTTGTTGTCGTTATTCCGGGCAACTGTGAGGTAGATCTCAAAAAGGCTGCAAAAATATCAGGCAATAAAAAGGTTGAGATGATACCTCAGAAAGACTTACTTTCTACAACAGGATATATACGTGGTGGCTGCTCACCGATAGGTATGAAGAAACTCTTCCCCACTTTCATTCACCATAGTATTACCACTTTTGATTACATTTTTGTAAGCGCCGGTATCAGAGGTCTGCAAATTAAGATTGCACCTACCGATCTTATCCATTACGTCAAAGCTCAAGGTAGTATCCCAAAAAGTGTGTAAAGGAGAGGTAGTATCCCAAAAAGTGTGTAAAGGAGATTTATCTTTGAGTCAAAATTAATCATTTCCTTTCATTGTTTAGTTCATCCGTCAGGCGGGCATGAAAAACACCGGGGGGATTGGCGTCCGCCCGG
>NZ_JBHSGO010000144.1:0-7993 GCF_042654485.1 Falsiporphyromonas endometrii
CCAGACAATTCGAAATAATTTCTTTAATTTGTACTCGTGTGAGATCCATACTGTTTTACTGTTTTATTTTATTTTTTCAAAGATAATAGTCTTGGGTCTTACACACTTTTTTGGGACAGTATCGTTTGTCCATCCATTGAAAGGTTTATCCATATTATTATTGCTCTTTGAAGTTCCTATTATAGTCCAATTTATGATATAGACAGCGCATCATTGTGTCAATAAATAACAGGTTGTAGCTAATTTGATTTTTATTACAAGAATAGCATAGATATAGAGTTGTATCCTACAAAATCTATTGCTTATTCTTGACCGGTAGATATTTCCCTTACATCTATTTATCAAGCTTTAGCTCTATTTGTTGTTGTAACCATTTCGTAGACCTGACCTTAAATATCCTCTTTGGAAACCATTGATTTTACCTGAGCTAAGAAGTACAGATAGTTTGTTGGAGAGAATACAAAATCGGGATTGTGCTATTCATGTCCCATATCAAAGTTTCGACTATCTGATACGTGTTCTTCAGGAGGCATCTATAAGTAAAGAGGTCAAGAGTATTCAGATAACTCTATATCGTCTTGCAAAAGATTCTAAAGTTGTAAAGTCTCTTATATGTGCTGCGAGGAATGGCAAAAAGGTGACAGTCGTAATCGAATTATTGGCAAGATTTGACGAATCCATGAATATCGACTGGTCTCAAATCATGCAGGAAGCCGGTATTCATGTGATATTTGGGGTTGAAGGCTTGAAGGTTCACTCCAAGATTATTCATATTTCGATGAAGCATGGCAGAGATATTGCCTGTATAAGCACCGGCAACTTCCATGAAGGGAATGCTCGTGCATATACCGATTATATTCTTATGACATCTTCTCCGACTATTGTAAAAGACATTCATAATGTATTTACATTCATCGAACGACCTTATTCAATGCTAACTTTCAAAGAATTGTTGGTATCTCCCAATGAGATGAAGAATAAGTTTATCAAACTGATCAACGATGAAATCAGAAACAAACTTGCCGGCAAACCCGCCTATATACGAATAAAGATCAATCATATAACAGAAGAAACTATGGTCAGGAAGCTGTATGAAGCATCTTCTTATGGCATACCTATAGATATTGTGGTGAGGGGAAATTGTTCTCTTATAACCGGCAAAAAGGGAATAAGTGACACAATATCAGCATGTGGTATCATTGATAGATATTTGGAGCATTCACGTATATTCATTTTTGCTGCGGGAGGAGAAAACAAAACATTCATTGGCTCTGCGGATTGGATGCCTCGCAATCTCGATCATCGCATTGAGGTGGTTACGCCGGTCTATGATCCGTCAATTAAAGAAGATTTGTGGCGGGTTATAGATTATGGATTAAAAGACAATTGTCAGAGTACTATCGTTGATGGAAGTGGATTGAATGTTCCCAAAACAACTGAAAGTAAGGAACGGTTTAGATCTCAAGAAGAGTTGTATAACTATTATAAAGAGAAGAATCAGCAACAACAATGAAATATTATGCAGCCATCGATATCGGATCAAATGCTGTCCGATTGCTAATCAAAAGGGTTAATGAGAGTGAACCTCGCATAGATAAGCGACTCAGCAAAGTTATTATGCTCAGAGTCCCTCTTCGTTTGGGGTTTGATGTCTTCAAAAATGGCAAGGTTTCGTCCGGGAAAGTCAAAAAGTTGGTTCGTCTGATGAAAGCTTATCGCCAGCTTCTTAAGATATATGAAGTTAGCAGTTATCGTGCTTGTGCAACTTCTGCCATGCGAGATGCAGCCAATGGAGCCAAAATTATTGATGATATAACTAAGGAGACGGGGATAAAGGTTGATCTGATCGATGGGGAGGAAGAGGCTCGAATAGTCTATAGCAATCATATGGAATGTATGGAAGACCGCAGAGGCAACTACCTATACGTTGATGTGGGTGGTGGTAGTACAGAGATCAATTTCCTTGTTGATGGCGATTTAAGGTTTACAGGATCTTACAATATCGGAACGGTAAGAATGCTTAATGATGCAGTAAAAGTTGCCGTTTGGGAAAAATTAACCAAAGATCTTAACGAATTGGTAGTTCAATCGGGTAGCAGTAGCATCAATATTATTGGTTCAGGAGGTAATATCAATAAACTCTTCCGCCTGTCTAAAGATAGCGATAAGGATCGCTTAAGATTACCAATCGAATCCCTTTGCAGTCTATATCAAGAGCTTTCGTCCCTCAATCTTGAAGAAAGAATGAGCCGATACAACCTTAAGCCGGATCGTGCCGATGTCATTGTTCCTGCTGCGAAGATATTTATAAATATATCGGAGATTGTCAAAGCCGAATATATCCATGTCCCTGTTCTGGGATTGGCTGATGGTATAATAGATTTACTTTATCAAAAAGATTGCTTACTTGGCAGAGAAACCAATGGGTAATGCAATGCTCTTTTAGAGTTTGCCTCGATTTATGCAGGGTTGCCTGATGTGTCTATCATAAGGGGCTTTCCATCCGTTGTTACGACCTCAGCCAACCCTTTGTTAAATGATTTGGCCATTACATAGCAAGGCTTAATAACCTCATTCCCAGATTCATCAACATACCCCCATAGATCGTTTTTCTTGACTGCTGCAAGGTGCTCTTTATAGAGAAACATACGTTGATATTTTGGAGCGATTATCTCCTCTCCTTTACTATTTACAATGCCAAAAAAGCCTCCAAGAATAACTTCTGAAAGATTATTCGTTTGGAAACTCAAGATATTGTCATACCTCGCTGCAACAATCTCCTTTCCCTCACGGTTAACAAGACCATGCAGGTTGTCTTCAACGAAATGTGATAAGCCATTCTTCTGAAACGGGAATAATTGATCATATTTAGTTTCGACAATGAAGTTGCCCTCTGTATCGATCAGTCCATACTTGCCATCTACACAAACACGAGCCACACCTTTGTCAAAAGACCAGGCTTGATCAAAGATGGGTGAAACAATCGCGTTCATGTTATAATCAACAAAGCCCCATCTATTACCTATCCTCACCCTTAAACGCCTATCAAAAAAGAGTGTGTCGTATTCATCAAAGGGAAGGAAACTCAGGTTACCTGCCTTATCAATAAGCTTAGGCTCTTTGCTATCATAGACGAGTGCCTTACCTTTACGAAAAGGAAAGGCAAGTGTAAATCTAATTTCTATGACCTCACGCCCTTCTTCATCAATAAATCCCCAAAGGCCCTCTTTGCATACAGCAGCAAGTCCTTCACTAAAGTTTTGCACTCGCGAATATTGAGGCTTCACAATTTCTCTTCCGTCTTCACAGACAAAACCAATCTTACCACAAGCTGAGACTGGAGCAAATCCTCCTTTAAAAGTAAAAATGGCATCATATTTAATAGGGACAATTTCATGCCCATCTCGGTCTATACATCCATGCTTAAAATCTTTGACTACATGGGCCAATCCATTGGTGTCGTAAGAATAGGTCATATCGTACTCAAGTGGAACCACAACAGTCCCATTTTGATTAAGAAAACCCATTTTGCCATTTACTTTGGCTGAGACATAACCCATTGTGTCAAAAGCGTAAAGTTTATCATATTCCAAATGAATAACAGCTTCCCCTAAGGTGTTGAGATATCCATGTTTTCCATCTTTTTCAACGTGAGTTAAGCCAAATGCATTGAAAGCATGAACATGATCGTAAATAGGAGGTATTATGACATGGCCATAACGATTGACAAAGCCAAACAAACCATCTTTTTCAATAGCAGCCATACCGGCATCTTCAAAAGGATAGATTGCATCATAAGAAGGAGAAAGGATCTCCTTACCATCACAAAGCAATCCATACTTACCTTCTGCAAAAAAAAGGGTGGGGAGCGTATTCAATAAACTTTCAGACATCGAAGCATTTTACTTTTGGGTTACCAAAGATAAGTCATCTGTATCCTAACGCAAAATAAGGAAAAGGATAGAGTGGTTGCAGTCTTATAAAACAGATCTTTTGAACCTACAATACAACTATCTTTTTTGCTTAAATTGAAGCTTATTAGCTAAATAATGTAAATTTATTTAGCGGTTTTTGGGCATAAAAAACAGCCTGTTTTTGACATAAAAATGGCCTTTTCTTCTTACAAAAACAGACAGAAGAGAGATTTATCAGTATTGCTATATATTAAATAATGTAAATGGTGATTTTTATTTATCTTTTGGCGGCTTAAAAATAGCTTTTAGGCTGCCTTTTTGGGTAGGTCGCGCGACTTGCAATCCATCCCCGCGCTACTTTGAAAGTAACCTCGCGCGAGGTTGCACTTGAAGTAGCGCGACTTCGCATGTCAAGGTCGCGCGAGAATAGATTGCTTCTCGCGCGAGCTTATTTGTTAAAATAGCGTATAAAAAAAGCCCGTTTCGTACTATAAAACGGGCAAAGTTGGCAAGAAGGTCAGGTGTGCCTAACCCTCGAATTTGATGTTTTGAAGTTGAATGAGTGTTGTTTGAGTGGCTTTTGGAGTACTGAATAAGGTAACAGTATTTAACAAATAAAGTCCTTTCTCGATGAACTTCACAGTCCCTTGAGAAAGACCATTCATGAGATCATATTTGATGATTACAAAGTCCTCAATCTCTTCCCCTTTGATAAGACATATCTTACCCACAAGGAGGGAGATACCTCCAAGCAAAAGGGTAATCAAAAGTATGGTAAATAATATGCTTGTCATCATAGATCTTATTCTTAATCTGTCACTAAGATACTAAAAATCAATCTTTTTCGCAATTTATAATACATTGGGATATTGCTATTGGATCTAATGTGAGTCATAAAAAAACAGCTTCACTACCTCAAGAGGTAGAAAAGCTGCATAATCTAATAGCCTAAGAAGTTGCATGAATATTGGGAAATAGATCCATGCAACTTCTTAGTGACAATATCTAAGCAAAGATGAACTTCAATATAAATAAAACTGCCAGTACATACATTGTAATCGAGACATCCTTAAACTTACCTGTTGCAACTTTAACCAACACATAAGTTAGAAGTCCCAAAACCATCCCATCCGCTATCGAATAGGTTAATACCATCATAATCATGGTAACAAATGCCGGCAAAGCCTCGCTCATATCTGTCATATCCACTTTACTTACCGAATCCATCATAAAGACACCGACGAGGACCAATGCTCCTGAAGTTGCGGCACTTGGAATAAGCAAAAAGATAGGTGAAAAGATAAGGGCAACGATAAAAAGCATGCCTGTGGTAAACGAAGTCATACCGGATCGTCCTCCTTCTGCAATACCTGAAGCACTCTCTACATATGTCGTAATGGTAGAGCTACCCATCATAGAACCTATTGTTGTACCGATAGCATCTGACATCATGGCCTCTTTGACTCTTGGTATTTGTCCATCTTTTTGCATCACACCGGTCTTGGAAGCCAAACCAACCAAAGTACCTACAGTATCGAAGATATTCATAAAGAGAAGTGTAAAGATGATAACGGCCATATCAAGAGAGAAGATTTGGCTAAAATCAAATTGACAGAATGTTGGAGCCATAGAGTGGGGAAGAGAGACCGGAATAAAGTTTTTTGGGATCTCTGTCACTCCCATGGGAATACCAATAATGGTACAAATGATAATACTGAAAAATAATGCTCCCTTCACCTTGCGGATAATCAGAATACCACTCAGGAGTATACCGATGATAGCCAATAAAGAAACCGGAGTAAATGGACCAAACTTGACAAATGTTGCCGGATCTGATACAATAATTTGAGCGTTTTTGAGCCCAATAAAAGCTATAAACATTCCTATACCACCGGATATGGCATATCGAAGATTCATGGGGATACTGTTGAGAATCAATTCACGAACATTTAAGAATGTGATAAGGATAAAGATAATCCCTTCCACAAACATTGCTGTCATAGCCACTTGCCAACTATATCCCATTCCTTGCACCAAGGTGAATGCAAAAAATGCATTAAGCCCCATACTTGGAGCCTGAGCAAAAGGTAGCTTGGCCATAAAAGCAAGCAAAAGAGTTGATATGGCAGATGCGATTGCCGTTGCAGTAAATACCGCTCCCTTATCCATGCCGGTAGAACCCAGTATATCAGGGTTGACAGCCAAAATATAGCTCATGGTAAGGAAGGTGGTAAGACCGGCAATAAGCTCGGTCTTGAGATTCATTTTCTTGGGATCAAATCCAAATAACTTCTGTAACATTGTTGTAACGGTATAAGATTAGAAGGTCCATTTAAGAGCTAAAGTTGGGATTGCATAAAATCCATCTCGGCCGGCAAAGTTGTTGCTAAGCTCAATCTCACCTCCTACACTAAGCTTAAAGTCATCACTTATGCCATCAATCTTATATAAGTTTAGCCAAAATTGGGGTTCAGACAAGAAGATATAATCCTTTCCCGCAGGTGTTTTCTCTTTCCAAAAATCAGCAAACCCGGAGAATGTACACATACCATTCTTTGCAAAGTTGAGATACCATGTACCGGTAATTTGGAAGCTATTCGGCTTGGGTGACTTTTGGATATATTTATACATGGCGGAAAGGGTAAATCCACTCATATAGTCCTCATTGTTCCACGTATAGGTACTACCAACGAGGTAAGCATTATTGTATGGGAAAGAAGAGCAAAGACCTCCATTGTATTCCAGGTGAGCAGAGAAAGGTGACTGCCAAAACTTCAATTCACGAGAGATTTCCCAATAAGCAGAAGCAACTCCCTGTTGGGTATAATCCATATCGATGAAAAAATAGGTACTTCCAAACTTATCCGGGTGAAACATCTCCACAGTAGAAGTCAAACGAGGCCTTTCTGCCAAATCTTTGTCATAAATATGGCGTCCAAAATCATAGTGAAGTTGCACATTCTGTGAATATGCAATTGGAAGAATAAAGACGGTAAGGATTAGAATTGTAAATAATTTTCTCATTAGGTAAGTTATTTATAGGTTGATTAATAGTTAAGATCTTTTCAAATTGAACAAAAGAGAGTTACGAGAAATGGCACGCTGAAATCCATCAAAAAACCATGATATATAGATACTACCGCATATTCTTTGCCACTTACGCTTGTAATGATTGGCAATGTGGTATCCATTGTGGTAGCTCCTCCGGAAGATATTGGCGCAAACGAACCAAACCATTTGGCCAACAATGGAGCACAAAGCAATGTGAATATTTCTCTCATTATATTTGCCATTAGTGCAATAGTACCAAGCTCCGGTCCTTTAAAATCGGTGATTATAATTGAAGAGAGAGAGTAGTAGGCAAAGCCCGATCCCACAGCCATACAGTCCGACACACTTCTTCCGGGGATCAATAGGCTTATGAATGCTACACCGGCAAGGGTGCCGATAATAGTACATAGAGGTAAAAGCAATACTCTTGGATTTAGAGCCTTAAAAGTTTTCTTAATGTTCTTATCCGATCCAATGGCAATACCAACAGTCAGGATAAGTACAAGAAGAGTATAAAAGCTAAGTTTAGTCTGAGCCAAATCAAATGGCAAAACATGATAATATCCAAAGATTGTCCCTAAGATGAAAAATCCAATGATAATGATACTTCCTTTCATTTGTCTTTTCTTTTAATGTAGATCCACAAAAACCATGAAAGCAAAACACTTCCCACGACGCCACCGATAGTAAGGACAAAAGCTTCGAAACCAATCGTATGAAGACCATTGATGATAGATTTGTCACCTCCAACCTCAATTCCCAAAAGGAACAACAACACCCAGACTGACAAGGTGCTGATCTTAGATACAAGACTACAATCATATTTTCTAAGAAGATATCCAATGAGAATACCCAAAGCCATCGTTGCTATGATTATCAATACCAACATAAAAGCCTCCTCAATTAAACAATAGTTCGTTAAAAAATATCCAAGCCTAAGCGGCTCTGGCAGTAAATAAAATGAGTTCTTTGAAAAGTTTGTCAATAACTTGCGGGTCTGGGCTAATCCCAAACACGCAAATAAATCG
>NZ_JBHSGO010000145.1:0-8092 GCF_042654485.1 Falsiporphyromonas endometrii
TAAGTGTTTTTTTAATAGCAAGAATATCTCTAGCAAACATAGTTCTTCCTTCATAAAATAAAGGTGTTGAGTAATCTATGTTGTTTATTGAAAGTAAAAAATACATGAAAGACAAAACAGAAAAAGCCGAAAAAATGACAATGTAAAACTTATGATTCTTTCTATTTTGCACAATATATTTACAAAGAGGAAACCAACTAAATGAAATAAAGACAGCACAAATTGAAATAAAAAAGGATTTCAAAAAACTTTCTGCTGAAATCGAAAAAGGGAAATACATATCATTCACCTCATCAGAATTATGACTCAATAAATTAACCAAAACCGTAACAGTGAATGGTGTTTCACAAACTTTTATCAAATGGTACTCATAAATAAAGAATAAAGTAAAGCATAGCCCCCACAACGCTGCAACAACATGTCTTAACTTATTTTTCTTAATTAATGCTATAATCAAAGAAGGAAAGAAAGAAATAAGAAAATCTCCCAGTAAAGCAGAACAAGACACAGGTATTCTACTGTATCCAATCAATAACATGATGTTTATAATGGATAGAATCATCATAAAGACAAAAAGGTATTGGATAGACCAAAACCTTTTTAACCAAGAATAAAGGAAATTCTTTAATCTATTAGAACTCATAATAATTAAATAGATTTAGATACTTGCATATTGATCCCTGCATTAACATTGTTAATCTTAAGAATCATTTCTAACGATATTAACAATAGAATTGAAATAGCCGTAATTTCTGTCCGACAAATTTAATTAATAGTTGTAGGTCATGCAATGAGTATAGTATCAAAGTATAGAAATTAATAAACCTAAATATCTCGAATAAAACAATTTTACAACAATTTGAATAGATCTTGGTCAATGACAGACAACAATCATTATACAAGAATACAAGTTTATGATATAGCAAATTAGGCCCAAAAGCCTCAACAGAAAGAATAGCATTTATGAAGATATTTTGAACCGATTTTAGCATCTAAGATAGCAGTATATAAAGCTATGTGACGGGCAGGAGAAGATAGAATGATGAAAAAGATAATAAAGGACTTTCTTAGTTACTTAGATCATCTTTTTACTCCTTCTAATGCTATAGAAACATTTTTGTAATAAATGAATGATCTCCAATGACTACCTTTAAACCCAACCTAATAACAGATTTCGAAGATCTTAAATACTAAATAAAAGAGGGAAAGCCTCGTAGACTTCCCCTCTTTATATAAGTTATTATGAAGTGAATTGTTATCCAATTCCTACATAAAATGACATAACTTCTGTCTGATATTACTTAGACCAGTCGTCTTTTAGCAATCTCTGATATGAGCGATATCTCCACTGAGCATTCTTCTTAGCAGCTTCGAATAGTTCGTCAGCTTCTTGTGGATACATCTTGTATACAGAATTGTAACGAACTTCACCCATCAGATAGTCTTTGAAGAGATCCCAATTTGGTTCCTTGCTATCAAACTGGAATGGATTTTGTCCTTCAGCTTCGAGTTGTGGATTATATCTCCAGAGATGCCAGTATCCGCATTCAACAGCTCTCTTACCTTCATTTTGTGTCTTACCCATACCGGCCTTGATACCGTGAGAGATACAAGGAGAGTAAGCGATAACCAATGATGGTCCGTCATAAGCTTCTGCTTCGCGAAGAGCCTTCAATGTCTGAGCTTGATTAGCACCAATTGCAATCTGAGCTACATAAACATAGCCATAAGTTGTGGCAATCAGTCCAAGGTCTTTCTTACGGATTCTCTTACCTGAAGAAGCAAACTTAGCAATAGCACCTACCGGAGTAGATTTAGAGCTTTGTCCACCAGTATTAGAATAAACCTCTGTATCAAGTACAAGTACATTGACATTTTGGCCTGATGCAAGCACGTGGTCAAGTCCACCGAAACCTATATCATAAGCCCAACCGTCACCACCGATAATCCACTGTGAACGCTTGATGAAATGCTCACGCTGGCTATACAGATCTCTTACGATACCTACACCGCTTGCAGACTTAAGTTCGGGTACGATAGCATCATAAAGAGCCTTACACTTAGGAGCGTCACTCAAGTTTGCAATCCACTCTTTCAAGAGGCCCTTGAGGTTATCACTAATTTCATTAGACTCGATAGCTTTATTTGCGGTAGCAACAAGGCGTCCACGAAGCATATCGCTTGCCATGTGCATACCGAGACCAAATTCGGCATTGTCCTCGAAGAGTGAATTTGCCCAAGCCGGACCACAACCTTCAGCATTAGTTGTATATGGTGTTGATGGAGAAGATGCTGAATAGATTGAAGAACAACCAGTAGCATTTGCTACCATCTGACGATCACCAAATAGTTGTGAAAGAAGTTTTACATACGGTGTTTCACCACAACCGGCACAAGCTCCGGAGAATTCAAACAATGGTTGTGAGAACTGTGAATTCTTAACATTAGCTGTAATATCAACCAAATGTGCTTTGGAAGAAACTTCCCAGCGAGCCTTATTCCAGTTTTCAGCCTCTTCTTTTTGTGTCTGAAGTGGTTCCATTGTAAGAGCCTTTTCGCCCTTCTTGCCCGGACAAACATCCACACAGTTGCCACAACCCAGACAGTCAAGTGTATCTACCTGGATACGGAAGCCCATTCCTGCAAACTGCTTACCAATAGCAGGGATAGTCTTAAGTCCTGTCTTTGTCTGCTCCTCTTCTGTCAATACGAATGGACGAATGGTAGCGTGAGGACAAACATAAGCACACTGGTTACACTGTATACAGTTTTCGCTGTTCCATGCAGGCACAAAAGCTGCAACACCGCGCTTTTCGCAATCAGCTGTACCGGGATCTGCTGTACCATCTTCTCTACCCAAGAAAGCAGAAACAGGCAATTCATCACCTCTTTGTGCATTGATTACACGCACAACATTGTGTACATAATCAGAATCGCTTTCATGGCGAACTTCCGGTTCGTCGATCAAATTTTCCCAGCTTGGATCTACAGGCACTTGAATAACATCTGCACCACGATCGACAGCTGCATAGTTCTTATTAACTACATCTTCACCCTTCTTACCGTAGCTCTTAACAATGAATTTCTTCATCTGTTCAACAGCCAAGTCGTAAGGAATTACATTTGCAATCTTAAAGAATGCAGATTGTAGAATAGTATTTGTTCTGTTACCAAGACCAATCTCACGAGCAATCTTAGTAGCATCGATGATGTAGAAATTAATCTTATGCTTTGCAAGATATCTCTTAACCTTTACAGGCAAGTTATCTGCAACAGTATCTTTATCCCAAGGAGAGTTCAATAGGAATGATCCTCCATCCTGAAGTCCCTTAAGTACTTTGTACATTCTCAAATAGGCAGGTACGTGACAAGCAACGAAATTTGGTGTTACAACCAAATATGTCGAACGAATTGGCTCGTCACCAAAACGAAGGTGAGAACATGTAAAACCACCTGACTTCTTAGAGTCATAAGCAAAGTATGCCTGGCAATACTTGTCTGTATTGTCACCGATAATCTTAACAGAGTTCTTATTAGCACCTACTGTACCATCAGCACCAAGACCGAAGAACTTAGCTTCAAACATCTTGTGGCCAAGGTTGATATCTTTGTGCTCCGGAAGTGATGTAAATGTCACATTATCAACAATACCTACTGTAAAGTGATCCTTTGGCATATTCATAGCCAAGTTGTCGAATACAGATACGATTTGAGCAGGTGTTGTATCCTTAGAAGAAAGACCATAACGACCACCAACGATAAGCGGTGCATTTTCACGATTATAATAGCAATCCTTCACATCTAGGTAAAGAGGTTCTCCTGTAGCACCCGGTTCCTTTGTGCGGTCAAGCACAGCAATCCTCTTAACGCTCTTAGGCATTGCACACAAGAAATGCTTTGCAGAGAATGGACGATAGAGGTGAACTGAAAGAAGACCCACTTTTTGACCTTTCTTATTGAGAAGGTCTACCACTTCACGGATACATTCTGTCACCGAACCCATTGCTATGATTACACGGTCTGCTTCTGTATCACCATAGTAATCAAACAAATGATAATGACGACCTGTCACAGTAGCCACTTTGTCCATATAACTCTGAACAATATCAGGAACAGAATCATAGAAACGATTGGCAGCCTCTCTGTGCTGGAAGTAAACGTCCGGGTTTTCTGCTGTACCGCGAGTTACCGGGCTAAGAGGATTAAGAGCTCTCTTACGGAAATCTCTCAATGCTTCCTGGTCAATAAATTGAGCCAAGTCTTCATTTTCCAAAGCTTCAATCTTCTGAATCTCGTGTGATGTACGGAATCCATCAAAGAAGTGGATAAAAGGAACTCTTGATTTGATAGTTGCCAAGTGAGCAACACCTGCAAGGTCCATAACTTCTTGTACAGAACCGGTACAAAGCTGAGCAAAGCCTGTTGGTCTTGCAGCCATCACGTCTTGGTGGTCACCAAAGATAGACAAAGATTGAGCAGCAAGTGCTCTCGCTGAAACGTGAAATACTGAAGGCAACAACTCACCTGCGATCTTATACATATTAGGGATCATCAGGAGAAGACCTTGTGAAGCTGTAAATGTGGTTGTTAACGCACCGCCTTGAAGAGATCCGTGTACAGCGCCGGCAGCACCTGCCTCTGACTGCATCTCTTGAACTTTCACCACTTCACCGAAGATATTCTTTCTTCCTTGTGCTGACCATTCGTCAACATACTCAGCCATCGTAGAAGATGGAGTGATTGGGTAAATAGCGGCAACTTCGCTAAACATGTAAGCAACGTGAGCGGCAGCTTGATTACCGTCACATGTCAAATACTTTTTTTCGCGTGCCATTGAATAACTTTTTTATAACTGATTTATATTTATAATTCTAAGATTGGCTACTCTTAGTATAGTAGTCCAAACATCCATAAAGGAATGACGTTCTTAGACCCTATTTCTATATTTCCCGCTGCAACATACCTGGATGACGTATGACGTCTATCCCAAACAGGTTCTACAGCAAAATGATATTTTCCATCAACAAAGAATCTGCTTTTTGCCTTATTGTCCATGTCTACCTGATAGCGAGCTTTTACCTGACTCAAAAAATAAGTGGCATAAATATCTTTCAGCCTTTCGACTGAAGGCTTATCCAAATCTCTGGGATTCAAGACATAGCTCAAATTGGTATTATGCAGATAGTACTCACCCGGCTTCTTCTTCTCATCATCTTCAGGTTTCTTGAGCAAGCTTATCATCTGTGCATCAGCCAAATATTGGAGATAATTAGAAACAGTTGCTCTTGAGGTATCAATAGACTTAGCCAACTGTGATACATTAGGTCTGTCCGGAGCATCCTGCGAAAGGATATAGAGCAACTTTCTCAACTTGTGCAGGCACCTCTGATCAATTTGTTTGATTAAGAGGACATCTACCTCAAGCATCATGTTGATACTCTTCAAAAGGTTTTCGCTAAAATTGTGTTGCTCAAGGAAAAATGGATAATACCCATACTTTAGATAGTCCGGCATCCAGCTCATTGGATGCATATCGCGCGTAATGATTTCGGCTATCTCTTGATGATTTTTAAGAATGTCCTCAATATTAATCACAGGAAGTGACATTCCACACTTTAGATTTAAAAATTCTCTCAAAGAGAAGCCATTCAACTTATATGAAGCGCATTGTCTACTAAGTGGCTCATTATCTTCTCCGATACACATCACAGACGATCCGGTGAAGATAATCTTTAGTTCAGGAAACAACTCATAGCATTTTGAAAGTTCTGTAGACCAATCCGGGTATTTATATACTTGGTCCAAAAGAAGAAGTTTACCTCCCTCATTTACAAACTCTTGTGCAAAATCTACGATATTCTTTTCGGTAAAACACAGTTGATTAAGGTTGATATATAGAGATTTGTCTTTGCCGTGTGCAACACTATAGTCACGAGCATAATCGAGGAGGAAACTTGTCTTGCCTACTCCCCTTGCGCCCTGAATAGCTATAAGTCGCTGGTTATGATTGATTTGATCCATCAATCCCCTCCTTACTGACGAGGGTTGGCGACCTAAAAGATGCTCATGTATTCTATGTATCTGATCCATTCATCACCTATTTTGGTTAGCAAATGTACATATATTTCCCCACAAAATGCAATATACAAGTAGCAATTTGGGCAATAATTATTGTAAGCGCACATCTACGATATATAAAAATGCCAATATAGACGCTTTATACAATACATTTGCATAGAGCACTTATCAATAATCAGATACTAATAACATAAAAACAGGCTAATAAATATCATTATGTTGTTTTTGCAATTTACATCTAACAAAACAACAATCACAGGTAAATATGATTAGAAACTACTCATTACAAGTCACCAATAGGAATGATATACAGTCAGATACTCATCAGCAAGGATAAGGGCAAAATACCTAACCTAAGGTAGAAACAACATACCGAATGGCAATTGTTAGACATGCTTCTTGCAACAGATAAACATCGGAAAAGACAATATGACATTAGACGAAGGCTCAAGCATTCGGTTGAAGTTGCAATTCAACCGGGTCAAAAGGTTAATCTACTTGGTTATTTCATCCAGCTCAACAAGTTTATTCACTATCGCATAAATAGTCAGACCACTTGTAGAATGGATTTGCAACTTTTTGGCGATATTTCTTCTATGTGTAATCACTGTATGAGTGGACAAAAACAGAGCCTCAGCAATCTGTTTGTTAGTCATCCCTTTGACGACACAAACAACCACCTCCTTTTCTCGAGCGGTCAACGAACATTCTTCCGAATCAGATCCGGACTTGTCAATGGACAATATTTTATCAAAAACCTCTTGATACTTCTCCGACGAATCTGCTAAGGACAAGTATTCATTATACCCGGACAAAGATCCGGTATCTACAGGATATGTAAGCATTGCCACCACTCCCATCTCTCCGTTTAAACGGTATTCTTTGCGAAGAGTCATACCCGAAATTATTGGATTAAGGAGCATAATATCCACACCATAATCGGGGAGCTGCTCCAAAATATCCTTGGATGAATCGCTAACATCCATTACCTGAATCTTATACCCCGGCAGTTTTTTCAAGAAAGCTTCTATTCCCAATCTCACAATCTCATTGGGTTCTGCAATGGCAATTTTAAGATTTTTAAGACTCATCTCCTCTTTCCTTATTTAGTTGCTGACTTCTCAATATCCTCCATAAGAGGGATAAATATGTGATCTTCCACAAAATTATGTTGTGCAAGATCGGCTTCACTCTCAAAAATATCATGCAAAACAGCAGTCAATTCATAACCACCCTTAGCAGGATAATACTTGATCAGAATATTCTTAAGCTCCGTTATCTTAGCCTCCACCTGATCGTGTCTTTTCCTAAAAACGGCGATAGAGTACTTATCAGACAGCTTATTGTGCGCTATCAAATCTTCAGCATAAGGGAAGACAACCTTCTCTTCATAGTTCATATGCTTATTAACCTCAGCGACATAATCATCGAAAAACTTCTTAATCACAAAAGCAACTTCAGTCGGACAATCATCCTCCATCGCCAAAAGCAACTGTTCCCGAATGAATGGCAACCTAAACTTAAGGAAATAGGTGTGCGCATTTCTCAGATAAACCATAAGCGATTCGACCGATACTCCCTTGAGCTCTTCCTTGGTCGGATAATGAGGTATGTTTGCCACAGCATTAAGCACCGTCATCAAAGTTGTTGTATCGACATTATTCTCTTCACATACATCCGCAATAGTCTTATCCCCGACTCCCATAGGAATACCAAAGCGAGTAATCACAAGCAAAAGGTCGTAATGCTCTGAAATCAAGTCAGACATTTTTGATTGCGAATCAAATGATTTTATATATGTATTTGTCATCTTCTAATCTTTATAATTACTTGTCACAAAGGTACATCATTAATAATAGCAACACATCCCCATTTTTAGGTATCAGCAGATACTGTCCCAAAAAAGTGTGTAAGACCCAAGACTATTATCTTTGAAATTACAAACTAAAAAACGATAAAAAGCATGAACCTTACACAAGTACAAATTAAAGAAATTATTTCGAATTGTCTGTCA
>NZ_JBHSGO010000146.1:0-8328 GCF_042654485.1 Falsiporphyromonas endometrii
CGGGCGGACGCCAATCCCCCCGGTGTTTTTCATGCCCGCCTGACGGATGAACAAAACAATGAATTGAAATGATTAATTTTGACTCAAAGATAAACCTCCTTTACACACTTTTTGGGATACTACCCTTAAAACCTGTTTGAGTTGCTTTATTGAGGTTGTGTGGAGGAATAAAGTATTAGAATAACAAAGAAGTGATGAAATTGTCGTACTGTCTGAAATACGCTTGTTATTGTTTCGTTGTGATTAGAATTACTTGATTTGAGTATCGAATAGGTTGTATTTATGTTAATGAGGTGATATAAAGTTATATTTTATTCTTATATTTGTGCTGAGGGCTTGGCGCATTTGTCAGCCTATTGAACACATTAACATTTAAACAATCTTTAATTTTATGGACATTAATAAGTTTCCAGCAGAACCGTTTCGTATCAAAAGTGTAGAGCCGGTAAAAATGAATACGCGTGAAGAGCGTGAGAGAATTGTCAAAGAGGCAGGTTATAATACCTTTTTAATCAATTCGGAAGATGTATATATCGACCTACTTACAGATAGTGGTACCAATGCAATGAGCGATCGTCAGTGGGGTGGCCTTATGGTGGGAGATGAAGCATATGCCGGAAGTCGTAACTGGCATCATCTTGAAGACACTGTAAAAGAGTTGTTTGGATTTAAACATGTCGTGCCAACTCACCAAGGTAGAGGGGCAGAAAATATTCTTAGTTCCATTGCTATCAAACCGGGGCAGTATGTGCTTGGTAATATGTATTTCACTACGACACGCTTCCATCAGGAGAAAAATGGAGGTGTCTTTATCGATATTATCAAAGATGTTGCACATGATGCCGGCAAGAATGTTCCTTTCAAAGGGGATATTGACTTGCAAAAACTTCAAAAGGTTATTGACGAGAAGGGGGCAAAGAATATTGCATATATCTGCTTGGCTGTAACTGTCAACTTAGCCGGAGGTCAACCCGTATCAATGAAGAATATCAGAGAGGTCAGCCAGCTTGCAAAGAAGCATGGCATAAAGATTTTCTTTGATGCTACCCGTTGCGTTGAGAATGCCTACTTTATCAAAGAGCAAGAGCCGGGATTCGAGAATAAGACTATTGCAGAAATTGTACACGAAATGTTTAGCTATGGAGATGGCTGTACGATGAGTGGAAAGAAAGACTGTCTCGTGAATATCGGTGGTTTCTTATGTATGAATGATGAGGAGCTTTTCCAAGCTGCAAAAGAGATTGTCGTGGTTTACGAAGGTATGCCATCATATGGAGGTATGGCAGGTCGTGATATGGAGGCTATGGCTATTGGTCTAAAAGAGTCTATGCAGTATGAATATATCCGTCACCGTGTACTGCAAGTAAGATATTTAGGAGAAAGACTTTTGGAGGCCGGTATTCCGATTATTGAACCGGTCGGTGGTCATGCTGTTTTCTTGGATGCCAAGAGATTCTGTCCTCATCTCAAACAAGAGGAGTTTCCTGCTCAGAGTCTTGCCGCCAATTTGTACCTTGAGAGTGGTGTAAGATCAATGGAACGTGGTATTGTATCTGCCGGTAGAGATCCTAAGACCGGGGAGAATCATGTGCCTAATCTTGAGACTGTAAGATTGACTATTCCACGTCGTGTATATACCTATAAACATATGGATGTGGTGGCAGATGCAGTTATCAAACTCTATAAGCACAAAGAGGATATCAAGGGATTGAGGTTTGTATATGAACCTAAACAATTGCGTTTCTTTACAGCTCGCTTTGAAGAAATATAATAAGGATTAGATGACAGTATTTTTAGTTTATCTTATAAATGCTGTTAGACTATTTTGAAAGGTAGCAGTATCAGACTGACTGACCTATTTGAAGAGATGCCCTTATTACCTGTTTTATGTCTTTATCTTTTGACACATGGTTTGCTATGTTGTAGTATATCGGTAGAAAAAGATAAATGAGTTCAAAATTGGTTGTAAGGGCATCTTTTAATTGTCAATTAGAGGCAATCAAACTCATCAGAATGTTCTGATGATATTGCCTCTATTATGGCATATGTTGTGCCGGATAGTGGTTTGTTGCCAATACATTTAACCTAAAACTATCTTTGTCATGTTGCTTCTTTTTGATTGATACCTCTTGTTGGGGAATATTTATAAGGTCTTTGCCTTTATTAATTCTTTCATTTTCACATTATTAAAAGAGTCTGAGAGCAGAAGAGACGAAAAAAAATATGCTCTTTTGTCCTCAAAGTTCTTGCATAATCGAAAAAATGCTGTACATTTGCACCGACAATAAGGCAAGGTTTCCTTCTTCCTTAGCTCAGTTGGTTAGAGCATCTGACTGTTAATCAGAGGGTCCTTGGTTCAAGTCCAAGAGGAAGAGCTTTATGTTTCTTGTCTTATTGTCTTAATTCTTCCTTAGCTCAGTTGGTTAGAGCATCTGACTGTTAATCAGAGGGTCCTTGGTTCAAGTCCAAGAGGAAGAGCACATGACAGATAATTTTTTTCTTCCTTAGCTCAGTTGGTTAGAGCATCTGACTGTTAATCAGAGGGTCCTTGGTTCAAGTCCAAGAGGAAGAGCTGGAAAAGGTTGCCTCGGTAGAGACAGCCTTTTTTTGTTAAGGTACCTCTATCGTTAAACCTAAATATGTCATTGGTGTGAGAGTAATTTTATGAAGTGGTTTTAATCTAATATGAGGCTGTCTCTTTTCGTAAAGGGTCGTTTACTTTAGACTAAACGGAGCCAAAAAGGATTGAACTGATCTATGTTTTTTCAAATGAAGAAGATGCTCTTTCATTGTCTAATGACATTCATGATTAAACTTTTAGACTCTATTGGGGTCCAAAGGCGATTAGATTGAGAAGTTGGTTCGAATTTATTGAAAAAGGATTTGTTTGTGATAGAGATGAAGGCTTTCGTATTGTTTAGTGTCTGTTTATGTTCGCTTTTTAGTTGAATATATTTGAGAATAGACGGAGGAGCTGTTTGTTCGAAGACAAGATATATAAGAACAATCGCAAGGACTGTTTGCGAACAATTTGAAAAATAGATTGAAGCAACTTATGAGGATATCTTTATATTTGATTTCTTATTAAGGATTTAGGGTTAATATATTTTGAGAGTGTACTTTTGAGTATGGTTATGATAGTCATCTCCCGTTGAATAATAAACAGAATAAACAACCGAATCATATTTTTCGGCCATTATATGAAAACTGTTTTTGGATCTATTGCAATGTACATATCAGTATTCAGACTTCTTAAATAAACGAAACGAGAAGATTAGACATAACGATAAGATGTGGATGAAACAAAAGTAATTGGATGACGAAAGTAGTAGATAATCAGAAAAGAACAGAGGAACTTCGTACAAAGCCCGTTTCAAAGCTGTTGATGGCTTATGCGCTTCCGGCGGTAATTGGTACCGTTGTAAATGCATTATATAATATCGCTGACCGTATTTTTATTGGCCAGGGCGTAGGTGCGATGGCGATAGCCGGTCTGACTCTGACATTTCCTATTATGATTTTTTTGCAAGCTTTTGGTATGCTTGTTGGGGCGGGAGCTTCTGTGCGAGTTTCCATAGCTTTGGGTAAGGATGATCATAAAGAGGCAGAGAAGATATTGGCAAATGCTATCATGCTGACCATCTTAATTTCTGCGGCAACGATAGTTCCTTGTTTTATTTATTTGGAGCCTCTTTTGAGGTTGTTTGGGGCAAGTGATGAGACCATGCCCTATGCATTGGAGTATCTTAAGATTATTGTACCCGGTAATATTTTTGCTACGCTTAGTTTTGGATACAATGCTATCATGAGGGCTTCCGGCTATCCACAAAAAGCCATGTATTATATGGTCTTGGGTGCTGTACTTAATCTTGTTTTGGATGCTCTGTTTATATACGGATTTAATTGGGGTATTGAGGGGGCAGCATGGGCTACTGTCATTTCGATGTTTGTAACGATGATATTCGTTATGCTTCATTTTGCCAATAAACATTCTTTGGTGAGATTTAGAGCTTCCGCCATGATTCCTTCCAAGAAAGTCATTCTGTCCATTATGAGTATAGGTGTTGCACCATTTGCAATGCAGTTGGTCGGTAGTGCTGTGCAAATCGTAGTGAATCGTTCGTTTGTACATTACGCATCTTCTACTCATGAGAGTGATATAGCTATTGGTGTTTATGGTATTATCAATAGTTATGCAATGTTGGTAGTGATGTTTGTGATAGGAATGTCACAAGGAATGCAACCCATTGTTGGATTTAATTATGGGGCGAAGTTGCCCGGGCGTGTACATGATACATATATGCTGACATGTAAGGTCAATTCATTGGCAACTTTTATAGGTTGGACATTGGTTATGGTTATGCCTGGTGTCTTAACAGCTTGTTTTACGACCAGTCCCGAGATGATTGAAATGTCTAAGATTGCTATGAGAGTAGCTTTTTCTGCATTCTTATTCGTGGGATTTCAGATTACTACGACTCAATTTTTCCAGAGTATAGGCATGCCGGGGAAAGCTATTTTTATGAGTTTGTCAAGGCAGGTTCTTTCTCTTCTTCCGTTGCTTATCATCCTACCTCGTTTTATGGGGATGGTAGGTATTTGGGTTGCTATGCCAATATCAGACTTTATTGCTGCAGTGATTGCATTGATTTTGGTGATTATGCATATTAAAACTCTTAAGATATCCAACAACCTATGAAAGTCTTTTTGCAAGCATTAGTCGGACAAATTTTATTTAACCTCTACATTGGGAGGAGAGGAGGACAGGCATTATCGCATCATAAGATTGCCAAGTGGACATTGTATGCACTGCTTATAGTCGAATTTTCGATTTATTTGGTTGGTTTTTGTTTTCATCGAAGTCTTCATTTAGGCCTTCAAGAGGAGATCATGCAGATTTGTAGCACTTGGTTTATTATCTCGATCTACCTGACGATGGGATTGATGTTGATAGATGGAATCCGACTTATTGATCACTTTACGGGAAGGCGCATTCCAAGGTGGAGTGAAGTTACGAAAGAAAGAATCAAATTATTGCTTGTAGGAGCCTTTATAGTCGTTGCTGTTTTTTTAGGCTGGTTGGGGTATCATACGGTTTCTAATCCTGTAGTTACTTATCAAACGATATATTTGAATAAACCAATTGACAATCAGTCAAATCGTTTAAGGGTGGTTCTTTTGACTGATATTCATATGAGTGAGTCGATTACGAAAAACTATATCGAAAGGATGGTAAATTTGGTGAATGACCAACATCCGGATTTGATTTTAGTAGGAGGGGATATGTTTGATTTCTACAGTTGGTATGGCTACAAGGACAATATCCCGGCTCTATATAAATCTATGAAAGCTCCGCTTGGAGTCTATTATGTGATGGGAAATCATGAGTATAGGGCTGATACACAGCGTAAAAAAGATTGGGTGTCAATAGTGGGAGGAACTCTGCTTATTGATTCGGTTGTCTCACCGGGCAATGTGATCAATTTGATTGGACGAGATGATTATACCAATTACAGAACAAGAGCACCTCTTAAAGAATTGGTTGATCGAATACCAAAGTCCCATAAACAGCTTCCGGTCGTTTTGCTCGAGCATCAGCCCAGATATTTAGATTCTTTGCAAATCAATAATATTGACTTGGGACTATATGGGCATACACACGACGGCCAGATTTTTCCGTTTGCCTATGCAGTGAAAATAACTTTCGAAAAGGCGTATGGTTATTTGAGAAAGGGAAAAAGTCAGATTTATGTCAGTTCCGGTTTTGGAGCGGCCGGGCCGGCAATGAGAATATTTACCAAAAGTGAAGTGGTCGTCATTGATCTCTTGGGTAGGAGCTAAAGAGGTCCGCAGAGATACTATATTGAGGTGGTTGCTAACTTGCGCATTTGTAGCATGATAGATGGAGAGATTGCGAGAGGAAAAGATGGGTTTGTCTTGTAGATAAATGAAAAACTTATATTACCTTTGCACCGTCTATTGGCAACGGTCCTCTTGTTTTGGATTAAGTCACTAGATAATAACGAGATTAATTAACAGAATGGAAAACTTAAAAAACATTCGTCCGTTGGAAGATTTCAACTGGGACGAATTCGAACAAGGCGCTACAACTAAAGATAGTGCCGCACGCAAAGAGCAGGAAGCTGCTTACGAAAAAACTTTGAACTCCGTAAAGGAGAAGGATGTAACAATGGGACGTGTTGCATCTATCAACAAACGAGAAGTAATTGTTAACGTTGGCTATAAGAGTGATGGCGTTATCTCTGCTTCTGAATTCCGTTACAACCCTGATCTTAAGGTAGGTGACGAAGTTGAAGTGTATGTTGAAAGTCAAGAAGACCGCAAAGGTCAATTGGTCCTATCACACAAGAGAGCTCGTGCTGCTCGTTCTTGGGAGCGTGTCAACGAAGCACTCGAAAAAGACGAAGTTATCAAGGGCTTCGTTAAATGTCGCACTAAGGGTGGTATGATTGTAGACATCTTTGGTATCGAGGCATTCTTGCCCGGATCACAGATTGATGTTAGACCAATCAGAGACTACGATGCTTATGTAGAAAAGACAATGGAATTCAAGATTGTAAAGATCAATCAAGAATACAAGAATGTTGTCGTTTCTCACAAAGTTCTTATTGAAGCCGAACTCGAACAACAGAAGAAAGAGATTATTTCTAAGCTTGAAAAGGGTCAAGTACTCGAAGGTATTGTTAAGAACATCACATCTTACGGGGTATTTATTGACCTTGGTGGCGTTGATGGTCTTATTCATATTACTGACCTTTCTTGGGGTCGTGTTGCTCATCCTGAAGAAGTGGTTCAACTTGACCAAAAGCTCAATGTTGTTATCCTTGATTTTGATGAACAGAAGAAGAGAATTGCACTTGGCTTGAAGCAACTTACTCCGCATCCATGGGATGCTCTTGACGAAAATCTTAAGGTAGGTGATATCGTTAAGGGTAAGGTTGTTGTGATGGCTGATTATGGTGCATTCGTAGAAATAGCATCCGGTGTGGAAGGTTTGATCCACGTATCAGAAATGTCTTGGACTCAACACTTGAGATCAGCTCAAGACTTCTTGCATGTAGGTGATGAAGTTGAAGCTATGATCTTGACTCTCGATCGTGATGAGCGTAAGATGAGCCTTGGTCTTAAGCAGCTTAAACCGGACCCATGGGAAGATATCGAAAAGAGATATCCTGTTGGTTCTCGTCACACTGCTAAGGTTCGCAACTTTACAAACTTCGGTGTATTCGTAGAAATCGAAGAAGGTATCGATGGTCTTATCCATATCAGTGACCTGTCTTGGACAAAGAAGATCAAGCACCCGAGCGAATTTACAGAAGTAGGTGCTCCTATTGAAGTACAAGTACTCGAAATCGATAAGGAAAGCCGTCGTCTAAGCCTTGGTCACAAGCAGCTTGAAGACAATCCTTGGGATAACTTCGAAACTATCTTCACAATTGGTAGCATCCATGAAGGTGAAATCGTTGAGCAGATGGAACGTGGTTCTGTAGTAGCTCTTCCTTATGGTGTTGAAGGATTCGCAACTCCTAAACACTTGGTAAAGGAAGATGGCTCACAAGCACAGAAGGGCGAAAAACTTCCATTCAAGGTGATTGAGTTTAATAAGGATTCAAGAAGAATCATCGTTTCTCACAGCCGTGTGTTTGAAGATGAACAACGCCAGGCTCGTCGTGAAGCAGCCAGCGAACAGAAGGCTGAGGCACAACGTGAAGCTAAAGATGTAGCAGCTAATGCAGCAACTGTAGAAAAAGCTACTCTTGGTGACCTTGATGAGCTTGCAGCTCTTAAAGAAAAGCTTGAAGGTAACAACTAATAAATAGTTGTTGTAGATAAAAACCGGAGACGGGATATGTCAGAGAAAGGTTTCTCTGATGTATCCCGTTTCTTTTGTTTTAGAAGTTACTAAATTTACGTCGTTAGTGTGTGGTCAGTGTAATAACTTTTGTTGTGATAATATTAGCTTCTTTGGCTGCTATATATGCTAATCCTTAGGGTGGTATACTCCGTTAACCTTTCTGTTTTGCAGTAGGAATTTGATATTTTTTCGACTATAAGGTGGTGAATATTGTTGAGAATTATCTTATGAGAGAGTTAAACAATGGTGCTGAATATGTTTCCATCTTATTTATGTGAAAGAGAAAAATCATATCTATTAGGTTGGTAATGTTATTCGCCTATATCAAGGTAGTATCCCAAAAAGTGTGTAAAGGAGGTTTATCTTTGAGTCAAAATTAATCATTTCAATTCATTGTTTTGTTCATCCGTCAGGCGGGCATGAAAAACACCGGGGGGATTGGCGTCCGCCCG
>NZ_JBHSGO010000147.1:0-8393 GCF_042654485.1 Falsiporphyromonas endometrii
TGACAGACAATTCGAAATAATTTCTTTAATTTGTACTCGTGTAAGATTCATACGGTTTATCGTTTTATTTTGTTTTTTTCAAAGATAACAGTCTTGAGTCTTACACACTTTTTCGGGACAGTATCATTCATTGAAGGAGATCACTTCATTGCATACAATAAACAAGATGCTTTCGATCAGCAAGTTTTATTATTCGAAGAAGAATTGAGAAAGCAATAACTACAATTACACTACTCCACTATTATAAAGTACATCGTCTCTCTTTGGGAAATTCAAAACAGTTGGTGTATAACAAGCCCCTTTATTATATTTGTCACAGATATAAAGTACAAGCCTCAAAGTTGTTGGGTTTATTTCCAACTTACTTAAGCGATATTATTGAATCGACTTTTAGTTTTGTCTGTTGCTAACAGCAAGATATTCAGACAATAAACAGATTCTAAAATAACAACAAGGTCTTATAGACATAAAACAAGCACAACAAGTGAGTAATAAAAACATCAATACAACAAAAGAACATAAGAACGACAACAAAAGGAAACATTCTTTTGTCAGACGACTTATGGTATACATTTATCTGTCTGTACGTTTTGTTACTCGTGATATGTGGAGACTTAGCGATGAGGAATTTGGCAAGAAAAGAGGGCTTTTTGTCCAAATTATCAAACCAATATATCTCGCCATCAAAGCTTTTGTTGAGGACAACCTATCTCAAAAGGCATCAGCACTCACCTACTCTACAATTCTTTCGATTGTTCCCATGCTTGCAGTGATAGTTGGTGTCGCCAAGGGATTTGGTGTACAACAGCTGATTACCGAGACTTTAATGAGTTACTTTCCCTCTCATCGACACGAGCTAAACACAGCTTTGGGCTTTGTAGACAACTACTTCTCTCAGATACAAGGTGGATGGTTCGTAGGCATTGGTCTGGCTATTTTGCTTTATACGGTCATATCACTGATTGCCGGTATTGAGAATACACTCAACGATATATGGCAATGTACCAAACCTCGTCCTTGGGGAAGAAGGGTAATCGACTACATGGCAATGTTTGTGGTCCTCCCCATCTTAATGACCTTATCAAGTGGTATTACCATCATAGTAGGTACATTCCAAAATGCACTTCCGGACAATTACAAACTATTCTTACCGGCAGTGGGGTTTATATGGAAAGCCATCCCATTCTTTATTATTATCATCATCTTCACAGCTTTCTACATGGCTTTGCCAAACACCAAAGTGAAGTTTCTTCCGGCATTTATATCCGGATGTATGGCAGGTGTAGCTTTCCAGGTACTCCAAGCTTTGTATGTCAACGGTATTATATGGATCAGTAAGTACAACGCTATCTATGGTAGCTTTGCAGCTGTACCTCTCTTGCTATTGTTTCTGCAGGTATCATGGACCATATGCCTATTTGGAGCTCAACTCTCCTTTGCCATCCAGAATGTCAAAACCTTTAACTTCAACCAAGACTGCAAAAATGTCTCTCGCAGATATACAGACTTCATTGTTATTCTTGTAGCATCAATGATATGCAAACGATTCTCTTCGGACAAAGACAAGCGTCCTTACTCAGCTGAAGAGATCAGTAGTGAATGCAATATTCCTATCCAACTTACCAAAAGTGCCATCAATGTACTTCTTGATATGGACATTATCATTGAAGTAAATTATAAGGGAGATCAGGTAACTGAGAATTATCAACCCGCAATGGATCCAGATAGACTGTCTATTGGATTTATAATAGATAAACTGGATAGACACGGAAGCGAACGTTTCAAAATTGACAACTTAAATAAGTACAAACCTCAGTGGGATGCCATGATCAATACAAGAGAAGGCTTCTTCACCGAAAAGACAGATCGATTACTAAAAGATATTTAATTTATCACATTATGCTTTACAGACTAATTATGCTTAGCGACGAAAACGATGAGTTTCGCCGAGACATCAAAATCAATACAGACGCGACTTTCTTTGACTTGCACAATGCTATCTTGGACGCTTGTGGATATACACACGATCAGCTGGGGTCATTCTTTACTTGTGACAACAATTGGAACAAAAAAGAGGAGATTACCCTCATCCCAATGGAATGTGATAGCGCCATAGACAATTATGTAATGGACGAGACAGCTCTGGATGCACTGATAGATGATGAAGGACAAAAGCTTGTATATGAATTTGATATGCTTGCCGAAAGATATTTCTATTTGCAAGTAGCTGAAATTATCACAAGGCAATATTTAGAACAGCCCGAAGTTTGTAAGTCAATGGGAAAAGCCCCCGAGCAGGTACTTCCTGTAGAAGTGGTCGAAACAAAACCCAAAGCACCTGCCAAGAGTAAGCAAAACAAGGAGGATTATTCATTAGAAGAGGACGAAGACAATGACTCCTTCGACGACTTAGACATCGATCTTGAAGATCTTGAAAATCTCGATATAGACAATGCCGATCAAGAGCTCTAAGATTCCGAGATACTATTTTGATTCAAATCAGTAGCTGTTTGAGCTACACATTCAGAGCTTCTCTTATCCGTGAACATATAGGAAGCGGTTCGATAAGAGAAATGCTCTTTTTGGTAAACGACAATCCTTTTCATTCGTCATTAAACTGCTATTACATTGTTTGAAGAGCTGACACAAAAACTACTCAAAGACATTACAACATCGGAAAAAACGGTCTTTGTCATCACCGGACCGACCGGTGCCGGCAAGTCTCAACTTGCCATGGATCTCGCCAAAAGCCTTGGTTGCTCAATCATATCTGCAGATTCAAGACAACTATTCAAAGAAATACCAATCGGCACAGCAGCACCGACAGAAGAAGATAGACGTACAATACCCCACTATTTTGTCTCATGCCTCAGTGTCAAAGACTATTTTTCGGCATCGATGTTTGAAGAACAAGCCATTTCGCTATTGGAAAACAAGCTCTTCGACGAATCCAAAATACAAGTAGTCTGCAGTGGCTCTATGATGTATGTGGATGCCCTTTGCAAAGGAATAGACGCTATGCCTGACGTCCCCGAAGATATCCGAAGCATGATGTGGAAAAGATATGAAAAAGAAGGGGTCGAAATTCTCTCTCAAGAGCTTAAGTTAATCGACCCGGACTACTACAAATGCATCGACCCAAGAAATCATAAAAGAATTATTCATGCGCTCGAAGTTTACCTTACCACAGGCAAACCATTCTCATCATTCCACAAAAATGAGCCCACAAGGAGAAATTTCCATATCATTAAACTCTGCGTCACGATGCAGAGAGAGACACTGTACCAACGCATCAATAAGAGAGTAGACAAGATGATGGAGCTCGGTCTCTTAGATGAAGCGAAAGCTGTATACCCCATGAAGCACCTCAACGCTCTAAACACAGTTGGCTACAAAGAGCTATTCGACTATCTTGACCAAAAAACATCGCTACAAGAAGCAATAGAACTCATCAAAAGAAACTCCAGAAGATATGCCCGCAAACAACTCACTTGGTGGAGAAGAGACAAAGAGATTATACATATCCCCATTGATGAGTATATCTAAAGAATCATACATCATAACATCTGAGTTTTAAGCGAAAGAACAATCATATTACAAAGCAAGGGGATGAGTTTAAACAATATTTCAACTCATCCCCTTGGTGCTATATGTATCTAACAAACCTACTACTTGTCTCTACCCTCTTGTGCCGACAGCATACCGCAAGCCGCTTCTATATCTTGTCCTCGTGATTGACGAATTGTGACATTGAGTCCTTTTCGTTCGAGCCCGAGTTTAAATCGCTCCAGTCTCTCCTCATTGGTCGATGGGAGATCTATATTCGGTATGCGGTGATAGCGTATAAGATTGACAAGGCACGGCACATCTTGCAACAATCTTCCCATTCTTCTCATATGCTCTTCTGTATCATTGAGTCCTCCGAATACAATATATTCGAAGCTCAATCGTCTCTGTCCCGTAAAGTCAGCAGCTTTGAGTCGCTCAATTGTCTCTTCAATCGGGAAAGCTGTCTCTGAAGGCATCAAAGCCTTGCGCTCATCCGGGAAAGGATTGTGTATACTGATTGCCAGATGACAAGAGGTTTCATTAAGATATCTTTCAAGTCCATCTCTGACTCCTATCGTACTAAGCGTTATCCTCTTAGGGCTCATCGCCATACCCCACTCTTCTACAAGGGGCTTGATAGATCTAATTACTTCATCTGTATTGTCAAGAGGCTCTCCCATTCCCATATAAACAATATTGGTAATCTCTTCAGCTTCATCAATAGAAAATAGTTGATTAAGGATATCCGAGGCCTTTAGATTACCATGAAAGCCCTGCTTACCGGTCATGCAAAAGAGGCAATTCATCTTACATCCTACCTGCGAAGATATACATACAGTCACTCTATCTCTGTCAGGAATCATTACCGTCTCAACATATCTATCATCCTCCACCTTGAAAAGATATTTCTTTGTACCATCCTTAGATTTGCTCACATAGCTTGGCGCATACCTGCCAACCCGGTAACGTTCATTCAGCTTGTCTCGATTGGCTTTGCTCAGATTGGTCATCTCATCGATTGTCGTAATATGTTTGACATAGATCCAATCAGCTATCTGCTTAGCTGCAAACTTTGGCATTCCCATACCAAGACAAAGCTCTCTAAGCTCCTCAAGGGTCTTACCAAGGAGACATTCTTTACCCATCTTATCTTTATCTTCCATCATAATTTACATAACATTTAAGTCCATCAGATTGTAAAACTTCCAATCTGGCAGACTACCTTATCACCGCCTTCTCTTATAATAATATAGAGCCTTCGTAGGCGTAGGCGAAGCCACAGGCGTATAGCAACCCGGAGTTGGAGGATTGTTTCTTGCCACACCATATCTGTCGTTCGACAATTCAGGGATAGCCACTCCCATATTCATAAAGGGAGCAACAGATTGTAGTGGTCTAAAGTCAAAAACAAATGAGAGCACATCTTTGCCCTTATCTTCCTTGTAACCCAATGAATAGTAGTAGCGATACTTCTTCATATTGATAGTGTCTTGCGAAAGTAGGCAATCTTTCATTGCGGAGGGAATAAGATTGTTTTGAGGCATCCTGAGATAACTATGATCCACGTGAACAATCTCATCAAATAGAGAAGAGTCGGCCATTATTAAATACATCTCTCCGGCTAAAACACCCTTCGAATCCTTCGATTCTTTAGGAACATTAATTGATTTCGTTCCATCAACAATACAGTTTGTCATCCTAAAAGCACTACCCTGCACATGACTCCTTTCACCATTGCCAACCTTATAGCTGTCATAATAATTCAAAGTCGGAGAAAAGCGAGAATCAAAAAGATAAAAATTGACAAAAGTGCATGCTCTTGAGACGAAACTCGATCCTTGCAGCTGGAGTGTCGAGTTGTAAGTATTGGAGACTTCACTATTGTCCAGAGCAATATGGCCACCAACAGCATAAATGCCATAGCCCTTCATATTGGTAATCTGGCATCCCAACATATATAGGAGCGGATCCTGAGGAGACCTTTCACCCATAAAGTAAAGACCATTGACAGCATTCTTAATGATTGTATACTCCAATCGATTGTCAAGAGAAGTTTCGCCAAAACGAATACCGCCCCACTGCCCTGAAACCAAAGGATACGGCAAATCACTTAGCATCATATCCTGTCTCAAACCCTCTAAAACAACCGGCTTTTCGACAGTACCTTGAGTCTTCAATGAGCCATTAACTTTGACATACGACTTAGCGAAAAAACAGATCCTGCTTCCTGCACCAATTGTAAGGGTAGCACCTTTGTCAATCACAATACTGTCCTTAACCAAAAGAGGAAGGGGAGAGTTTAGTACAGAGTCTTTGGATATATGTATCTCACTTACGACATCAGCATTGCAACGATAGCCCTGCAGCAGGACACTGCTGCTCTGCCCTCTACACTCAAACATCAATTTATCCTTAACCTCCTCTATCAAAAGAGCTTTGTCATCACGCCTAAAATTGGCCTCAACAAAGACATACATACTATCTCCCGGCAAGATCGTCAAATCTCTAAACTCATGCCCGGCATGACCATCCACATTGACACGGAAGCCGGACTTAGGATCGGACAGATAAACGCGATCCAATCGGATACTCTTCTTGTTTCTATTATAAATCATCAACTGACGAGTCGAAGATGTAACATCACTAAACAATGTATCCAACTTCACCGTATCTTGAGAAAAAGATGGCTGATCAGCTTGAGAAGAGCTGATACGATCAAAATCATCCTTACAAGAGGCAAGAGGCAAAGCTATTATGAAGCCAAATAAAATTAGCTTGAGTATATTCTTTCTTATCATATAGCAAAGATAAGAAGGTGTTTTGAAATAATTCAAAAGGTAGTATACGAGTTCAGAACTTAACTCAAAGAGATGACCTCAAAGAGACTCTAAGAATGGTTGTCATGAAATGATTTTGGGGTCAAATAGAAAAATATACCAACACTACGGACCTGCACTGCACAATATAATCTACTCTGTAAAATCCGTGATTTTGGTCTATGAACTTATACCCAACTCACAACTCAGAATTGCAATGCCATATTCTCCAAATCGCCAAAGTATCGACATTATTGATATAGCTAAAGATTATTGGCAAGTCTTTTCACAAAAAGGTTTTTCTTTCGTAAGCTATTCGTTATCTTTGATGCACAATTAACACTGAATACATATTCACATAAACTATTTTAATGATGAAACAAACTCCATTTACCAACAAGCACATCGAACTGGGTGCTAAAATGCATGAATTTGCAGGTTACAATATGCCGATCGAATATAGCGGCATCATTGACGAACATATCAATGTCGTCGAGAATTGCGGCGTATTTGATGTGTCTCATATGGGTGAATTTTGGGTAAAAGGACCCAAAGCCCTCGAATTTGTTCAGAATGTAACCAGCAATGACGCGTCCAAACTTACAGTTGGTAAGATTCAATACAGCTACTTTCCGAATGATAAGGGTGGCATCGTGGATGACTTCCTTGTATATAAATATGAAGAAGATAAGTATCTCCTTGTAGTTAATGCTGCAAACATTGAAAAGGACTGGGCATGGTGTCAAAAACATAACACCATGGGTGCAGAGCTTGAAAATGGATCGGACAACTGCGCTCAGTTGGCACTCCAGGGACCTAAGGCTACAGCACTTCTGCAAAAATTAACCCCGGTAGACCTCAAAGAAGTTCCTTACTATACCTTCAAAGTTGGTGAAGTAGCAGGATGCAAAAATGTTATTATCTCCAACACCGGATACACAGGAGCAGGAGGATTTGAGCTATACTTCTACCCTTCCGACGGCATGAAGATTTGGGATGCTCTCTTCGAAGCCGGCAAAGAATTTGGTCTTAAACCGGCAGGCCTTGGTGCAAGAGATACCCTTCGTCTTGAAATGGGCTTCTGCCTATATGGAAATGATATTTGTGAGACAACCTCTCCTATCGAAGCCGGATTGGGATGGGTAACCAAGTTTACAGAAGGAAAGAACTTCCCGGGTCGTGCTATCCTTGAAGACCATAAGGCAGGCAATACCGTAAACAAGTTGATTGGCTTTGAGCTAAAAGACAAGGGTGTACCTCGTCAAGGCTACCCAATTGTAAACGAAGCAGGTGAAGAGATTGGTGTCGTAACTTCAGGTACAATGTCACCATGCCTCAAGAAAGGTATCGGTATGGGATATGTCAAAAAAGAGTACTCCAAGGCAGATACTCAGATTGGCATCAAGGTTCGCAACAGAGTCTTGAAAGCTGAGGTTGTTAAGGTTCCATTCAGAAAGTAATAACTTTTTGACAAAGTAATTGAGGCGATGTATCGGATACTCTAAGTTCTGATTCATCGCCTCTTTTTATCTAATTTACCTTCTATTGAAAGCAGTTTGTTTTTAGCACTCAAGACCATTTCAAGACCTTGAGCTGTTGAAATGCTTTCTATGTATTCAAACAGTCTTCACAAAACTACATTATACTGACCTACTTACTATTTTACTAAAGAGTTTTATGAGATTCCAGGTGATATCTAACCTTGTCCTAAGCATCCTATTTTCTTTCTTTTCACCATAGTGCTTATGGACAACCAAAACATTTTCAGTAGGGAGATAAGTGGTATTATCACATAGAGAATACCAATGCGTCCGACTACGATGCGTCCAGCATCTTGATCCTACAGATAAGTTTATCGATTATGCTCTATATGAGGTCAATGAAATTAGTGCAGACAGTAGTAAGAAGCTGTTTAAAAATTATTCAGAGAATTTATTAAGCAATATTTTGCAGAAAGCAAGTTGAACCATAGCCTCTGCAGTAGCGGCATGAAACTCATAATCAATCGTCAGTCTTCTAAAATTTTCC
>NZ_JBHSGO010000148.1:0-8433 GCF_042654485.1 Falsiporphyromonas endometrii
ATTTCTTCATGCTTAACCATTCGTTTTGACAACATTTCAATGATCTCTTTAGTGTTTTCGAACCGACTTTTGTCAGTTCTATTGTTTAACTTTTAATTTTTCGGTAAAAATTTACCGAAGTATTGTAA
This sequence comes from Falsiporphyromonas endometrii, assembly GCF_042654485.1. NCBI lineage: Bacteria > Pseudomonadati > Bacteroidota > Bacteroidia > Bacteroidales > Porphyromonadaceae > Falsiporphyromonas > Falsiporphyromonas endometrii. Next base: position 129 of record NZ_JBHSGO010000148.1, read on the forward strand.
TGAAATAGTATCAATTATTTTAAAGAGAATAATTCTTCATTTGGAGCAAATTATTTTGAGACAATGAGATATTTTGAATTTATAATAAGGGGAAATAACAAAGACTTCAAAGAATTGAGTATTGCAGGAAGTCAAGACCGGCTTCTTAATTTTGATTCCAATGGCTATATAGTAGGTGTAGAATAATCAAGTTGTTCTATTATATTTGCGACCGATTGAACAAACATATTTATCAAAAAAATCATTTATGGCAAAGACTTATTCTATCCTTGCATTTGCTTTGACTTGTTTCATTGCATTGTGCTTCACCGGCTGTGGTGACGACAAAAACGAGCCCAACAACGAGGCTAAAGTATCTTCACTCGATGGACATACCTATCTAACGAAATACATCTCTATCGACGATGATGATGAAAACCAATCGATAAAAGTTTCTGAGACGCCTTCCATGTCAAACCCCATACAGTTGGAAGTCAAGTTTGGGAAAGACAATCAGCTCACTTTATCCTTACTGTGTTTTAGATTTAACCTCATTAAAAACATCATAAACGACAAAAAACAGTTTGTGCTTACTACGATTGATTGTCATTACGTATTGAATGGAGATAAACTTACCATCACCTCCTTTTCGGAATTATCAGGAGAGATGGATATTGAAGATCCTAAGCAAAACTTCTCAATAGATGAGGATGGATTTTATTATCTCAATTCTCCTATTGAGGGACTCAAGTCAGATACGGAGTCTGTCATCTTCGAAGGAACTATTTCTAAAGATAAATCACAAATTGAGTTGATTTCTGATGATGGAGATGATATAGAGAGAATTACAGCATATCTTAAAAGATAATTGACCGGCACACTAATGTTTAAGCTGTTTTGATTTAAGTTGATCATATACTCTTTATCAACGAATTCAAAACAGCTTCACTTAACCATCTTTTCTAACTATACATTCATGATAGGCACACTTGCTACCTGCAAGTAATACCAAAAGCCGTAGTAAGCATAAACGAACTTCCTATTGATTTTGCATTTTCTCCGACACCATCAAGTTTATTCTGCTGATATGCTAAATTGGCATAAAAACTAAGTCTCAAATTCGTTGTAATACTGATGAATGTACCCAGTGAACATTGCAAAGAGGGAACACACTTCGTTTTTAGCAGATAGTTGGAAGAGTTTTCCAAAGACAGCGACTTACCCGGGAGGACCATCCCTGCCCCCAAAGAGGCTGCTCCATAAAGAGATTTATACATTCTAAAATCATATTCAGCCTTAGCTCTCAAGGATAGTTTTTTGAAAATAAACGGCATCGGATTTTCCTTCTTATCCAAATATCCTTTCAAGCTACCTCTAATCACATCATACGGAAACTGATCGCGACGCAATTCGGTATCAAGTCCAAACCTAAAATAATCATTAGTGCGATAAGCAAGTCCAAAAATGAGAGCCGTAGTATTTTGATAATCATTATTGGAATACACATTCATAAGTTCAGACCACTGATAAGCAAAGCTAAAGTCATATTCCATCCCGGGTTCAAGATTGGCTGAAGGGAACCACTCAATATTAAATTTACGTTTAAAGATTAAGTCTTTGAGCATATACCCCAACTCCCCTGAAAACATACCGATTGAAGCTCCGGCCAAAACATCATCTACCCAATGTCGATTATTGAGGATTCGCCCCATCCCTACAAGACAAGCCACAGCATAACCACCGGTTGATAGCCATGGATAAGCTTCTCCATATTCGTTATGAAGCAATTGTGCCCCCATAAACGCTGTTGCAGTATGACCGGATGGAAAACTGTTTCTTGCTGAATGATCCGGTCTTTCACTCTTGGCCGACATCTTAAGACACATCACCATACAAAACATAAGAGAAGAGCTAAGAGCATCTGCTACCATTACCTCTGCAAACTTTTTACCTCCTTCCACATCTTTCAATCCATAAAGGCTTAGCGAAAGTTGGGTAACTAAAGGGATATGCTGAATATAATCATCGAAATGGTTGTTAAAGTTCGGAAAGTAAGTTTGTCTAATATTTTTAATCATCTTGCCGTTCCCTAATTGAGAAGCCGCAAAAATGGGAATACCGGATAAGAGCAACACTCTCCGGTCTTTGGTCTTCCCAATCATCTTAAAATCCTTATATTCATTGAGATACTCCAAGTTAGTTATATCGGATTTAGTTATATCTAAAGAGTTTGTCTCTGATATCTTACAAGAAGGACAAACAAGGGTATCTGGATATTCCATTGACCGCAAAGAGCTATCCCGCACACTTGTTGCATGCGCAATCAAACAATTCAAAAGCAGCGTTGCAAGACATAATACTCCTTTATTCAACAGTCCCATAAAACACAGAGTATCTGGCAATCTATACATCTTGATAAAAGTCGGTTAATAAGAGGAAAGAAACCTATTGATTGGAAGTTATAATACAAGTAATCTGACAGAAGATGATCGGTTTATATAAAGTCATTTTCTCCCTTAATTGTATGCAGACGCCCAATCTCTTAATATGCACCATAAAACGAACTAAATTAATTCTAAATATTTTCTAAGAGGGTGCAATGATAGACAGATTTTGAAAACCACACAATATAATTAAGCTAACAATGATAGAAATCATCAATCAAAAGAGAATAAAAAGACAAGTTTCTCCCAATTGAGGCTAACTTAAAAGTTCAAACAACATTGGTATAGACACAAAAAAAGGTACCATCACAATGATGATACCTTAACAATATCGTTGTCCTGGAAGGATTCGAACCCTCAATACCAGAGCCAGAATCTGATGTGTTACCATTACACCACAGGACAGTCTCCAATTGCCTTTACTCTCAAAAGCACTGCAAAGGTAGTATTCTTTCTATTTAAAACAAATATTTTGTAATAATTTTCTCATATCTTAGATTCCCAACAGATACAACTCGTAAAAATATTACTAAATCTTATATTGGTTTCATCTTATAATAGAATGAGTTAAACATTATTGAATCATAAGAATGCATACTCTTCCTAAAGACATATCTAAGAAGATGTTGCATGAATATCCATTCTCACCAATTTTACGAGCAAATTAGTGACATTGCAAAATGATGAGATACAAAACATTGACTATGAGAAAGAAGGGGGTATGTTTATGTAAGTGACTGAAGCTAAATGCAGAAAAAACGAAGAAAAACACCTTTTTGTAACAATCTCATTTAAGATAAAATGGGTATAGGAAGCCCCTTTCAAACAACTTACACAACAAATTCATGCAGCTTTAAATAATAGGTAGAAATCTCTTTCAGTCAAATTCAAAATAAATCCAAACAACTTCTAAATGAGTAGTCTTTTTATTAAATTTGCAAGGTTATAAGATCAAAGTAGGTACGAATTACAACTCAATTATGAAGCAGACAGAAGTGCAACTTCTTTTATCATCGCAGTTGAAGGATTATATTTCAGCTCACGGACTCAATCACACTAACGAGCGCTATGAAATTCTCAAAGCAGCTCTCACATTGGACGAGGAGTCTACCCCATTCTCTGCACGTACGCTTTATAAACGTTATACAGAGTTGGGAGGCGTTGCCACGCGTGGATGTATCTATGACACCCTCAAGATTTTGGAACAAGCCGGCATTGTCATGCGCGTACCGGCCCTTGTAGGGACCGGCATAGGCTATCTTTTTGGTTATCACTTTTCCAATTCGGTAGCAGTGCTTTGTCTTTATTGTGGAAAAATTCAACTTCACAAGCGTGCCCGCTTTACTCGTGCTCTCTTAGCAGCCAAACCTCCTCAGACCGACATTGCCGGAGCTACTGTATTTATATATGGCACATGTAAGCATTGTGGTCGTAAGGAGAATAAGATTAAGAAACCTAATTCACGAGCATGACAATCTTATGCTGTGAACTTAAAAGATATTAAAATGAAAGTAGATGTATTATTAGGTCTCCAATGGGGAGACGAAGGGAAGGGGAAAATAGTCGACGTACTGACCCCTCAATACGATATGGTAGCAAGATTCCAAGGTGGGCCTAATGCCGGTCACACATTGGAGTTTGAAGGCGAAAAGTATGTTCTTCGTTCTATCCCAAGTGGAATCTTCCAAGGAGACAAACTCAACGTCATAGGGAATGGAGTCGTATTGGATCCAAAACTTTTCAGGGAAGAGGCTGTAGCTCTCTCCAAGAGTGGTCACGATCTCCGTCAACGCCTTGTCATTTCTCGCAAGGCTCACCTTATCATGCCTACACACAGGCTTTTAGATGCAGCCAATGAGCTTGCAAAAGGTGATGCCAAAGTCGGCACCACCGGCAAAGGTATTGGTCCGACCTATTCTGACAAGACCGGAAGATATGGCATTCGTGTCGGAGATATCGAGCTGGACTTTGAAGCTAAATACATGAAGGCCAAGCAAAGACATCTCAAAATGCTTGCTGATTTCAACTATCCGGTAGACAACCTTGACCAAATGGAAAAGGAATGGATGGAAGGCATTGAATACCTTAAGACCTTCAAATTTGTAGATAGTGAGTTTCTCATCAACAAAACATTGAAAGAAGGCAAGCGTGTTTTAGCCGAAGGTGCTCAGGGATCGCTTTTGGATATTGACTTTGGTTCTTACCCCTTCGTCACATCAAGCAACACTGTGGCAGCCGGATGTTGTACGGGACTTGGAGTTGCTCCGAAGAATATAGGTGATGTATATGGCATTTTCAAGGCCTATTGCACCAGAGTGGGAGCAGGGCCATTCCCTACAGAATTGTTTGATGAGGTTGGAGACGAACTTTGCAACAAGGGCCGTGAGTTTGGATCAGTCACAGGAAGAAAGCGTCGTTGTGGATGGATTGACCTTGTAGCTCTTCGCTATACCATCATGCTCAACGGTGTAACCAAGCTTATCATGATGAAAAGTGACGTGATGGACGACTTCGAAACAATCAAAGCGTGCGTGGCATATCAACACAATGGAGAAGAGATCAAAGATTTCCCATTCAATATATCTGACGATCTCAAACCGGTGTACAAAGAACTGCCGGGCTGGAAAGAGCCAATGACAAAGATGACTCGAGAAGATCAGTTCCCTGTTAACTTCGTCAAATATATCAAGTTCCTTGAAGAGGAATTAGGTGTACCCATCCTTATTGTTTCTGTCGGACCGGACCGTAACCAGACTATCATCCGATGATGACTTACAATGAAGCTATTGACTACCTCTACCATGCGACCCCGGTGTTTCAGCATAGTGGAGGTAGTGCTTATAAGCCCGGACTTGAAACCGTATTGAAGCTTTCGGAAGCTTTCGGAAGTCCGCACAAAGTTCTTAAGACCATCCATGTTGCCGGGACAAATGGCAAAGGGAGCACATGCCACCTCTTGGCTGCATCTCTCCAACAATCAGGTTATAAAGTCGGACTCTTCACCTCGCCTCACTTGGTGGATTTTCGCGAACGGATTCGCATCAATGGTAATAAGATTGATGAGCAATATGTCGTTGACTTTACCGAAAAAGCCAAATCTCTTATAGGTGAATTTCATCCATCTTTCTTCGAACTGACCACTGTAATGGCTTTTCGTTACTTTGCTGATAGCAATGTCGATGTAGCTGTTATTGAAGTTGGTATGGGCGGACGACTTGACAGCACCAATATCATATCTCCCGATCTTAGTATCATCACCGGTATCAGTTTGGATCACACTCAATTCCTCGGACACACAACGAAGGAGATTGCATTTGAAAAAGGAGGTATCATCAAGCCTCAAACACCTGTAATTGTAGCAGAAGCAGATGAAGACACAAAGGCTGTATTTGATAAACTCTCTTCCGATCGCAACGCTCCTATTTATTATGCAGAAAAGACCGGTGAGTTAGAAAGCTACGAATTGCTTCCCGATGAGAGCTACATTAGATATAACACCATCCATTGGGGAACTGTAGACTCTCAGCTGGTGGGAGATTGCCAACCCATCAATGCTCGATCAGCACTTTTTGCCTTACATCTTCTCAAAGACAAATTAGGTTATCATATCACAGAAGAGGGTGTCAAAGAAGGTTTTAAACATGTCGTTCAATCAACGGGACTCATGGGCAGATGGCAGGTATTGGCAAAGAAACCTCTTATGATTTGTGATACAGGGCATAATGCCGGAGGTATAGCTCAGATTGTCAGCAGACTCAGCAAGCTAACCAAAGATAATTTGCATATCGTCTTTGGTATGGCAGGAGATAAAGATGTTACTGCAGTGGTCAACTTATTACCCAAAGATGCACATTACTATTGGTGTCAAGCATCAGTAGACAGAGCTATGCCGGTAGAAGAACTTCAGAAGATAGCTCACTCATGCCACCTTAGCGGCCTCTCATTTCATAGTGTCAAAGAGGCACTGGATGAAGCGAGAGCCAATGCTACTGATCAGGACATTATCTTTATAGGTGGTAGCAATTTTGTTATTGCCGATCTGCTTAACAGCTTAAATTTGTGCAAATAATAGCATAAGTCAACTGAAGGAAGTATCTTTAAGGGCTTTTGCAGAAAGTCATTATCCTAACCCGATGGGTGTACCTTATACTCATTGAAAGATTATATAACTCTGAATAAGATAGTTGACTTTACAAACTGAATTATTTTGATTGTGTGAAGACTTTATATTCACGCACAATCTGACCGAACGAGGTTTTACTTCGGTTGGGAATCAATGTATTGCGATAAATTACAAAACAAATAATTATTCAAATTAGACGTTATGACTCAAACAACAGTTCAGTCGCTAAGAGATAAGCCGGCAGTAAGATGGACCGCGCTTATCCTTGTTGCACTCACCATGTTCTTTGGTTACATGTTCGTGGATGTGCTATCCCCTCTTAAAACACAACTTGAAGAAACTGTAAAATGGGACTCTACCATTTTCGGAACTTACGGAAGTAGCGAATTTTTTATTAATGTTTTCTGTGGCTTCCTGATTTTCGCCGGTATCATCCTTGATAAGATGGGTGTACGCTTTACGGCTATCTTATCCGGCTCATTGATGCTTCTTGGTGCTATCATTAAGATTTATGCCCTTTCGGAGTACTTCAATATGGGTGGTATTGGTTTTGATTTGCTCAATTCAGCATCTTTCCCGGCATCGGCTAAACTATCTTGTATAGGTTTTGCTCTTTTCGGATGTGGTTGTGAAATGGGTGGTGTCACTGTTTCTCGTGCCATTGTTAAATGGTTCCAGGGAAAAGAAATGGCGCTTGCCATGGGTATTGAAATGGCGATTGCTCGTTTGGGTGTATTTGCTGTTTTCTGGACATCACCAATGATCTCTAAGCACTTCGCACAGAAGGGTGAAATGTTCCTCTCAGTACAGGCTCCTGTGATTTTCGTGGGCATTCTTTTGGCTGTAGGTTTGATTCTTTATATCATCTATGGCTTTATGGATAAGGCTCTTGAAAAAGAACAAGGCGCTGAAGAAATCGAGGAAGAAGAGCCATTCAAATTCTCTGACCTTGGCAAAGTTTTTGGTAGTGGCATGTTCTGGATTGTTGCACTTCTTTGTGTACTCTACTATTCAGCTATCTTCCCATTCCAAAAATATGCAACTGAGATGTTGTCATCTAACATTGGTTTGGAGACAGAAACTGCAGCCAAGATCTTCTCAATGTTCCCTCTTGGAGCAATGTTTATTACCCCACTCTTAGGAGCCTTCTTGGACTACAAGGGTAAAGGAGCTACCATGCTTATCATCGGAGCAGTCTTGATGTTTGCTTGTCATGCTACATTTGCATTCTTCCCATTCAATGAAGTTTCACATATGGCAGCCGTTACCATAGCTATCACAGCTATTGTCGTACTTGGTATTTCATTCTCTCTTGTACCGGCAGCTCTATGGCCATCTGTTCCAAAAATTATCGACAACAAAGTATTGGGATCAGCTTACTCGGCAATCTTCTTTATCCAAAACATTGGTTTGATGTCAGTACCTATCATCATTGGCCGCATCCTTGACGTAACAAACCCAAATGTTGCACCGGGAGAACCCAAAAACTACACTACAGCGATGATTGTATTCGCCATGTTTGGTGTAGCAGCATTCTTCCTTGGCTTTGTACTTAAGATTGCAGACAAGAAGAAAGGTTTTGGTTTGGAATTGCCCAACAAGACTAAGTAATCAAGTTATATATTAATTAGTAGGGGGCTGTGTCATTATTCGTAATGATTCAGCCTCTAATTTTTTAGCAACCTCTCATTTCTTGAGTTTAAGCAGCCAATTTTTGGATGGGAGCTACCATTGGACTCACAGGAACTCCTAAAACAGA
>NZ_JBHSGO010000149.1:0-8680 GCF_042654485.1 Falsiporphyromonas endometrii
AGACAATTCGAAATAATTTCTTTAATTTGTACTCGTGTGAGATCCATACTGTTTTACTGTTTTATTTTATTTTTTCAAAGATAATAGTCTTGGGTCTTACACACTTTTTTGGGACAGTATCTATATCAATGTATCAATATCTTCTTTTGTTTCTATGTAACGAAGTAACTTGAATACTTTGTTTTCTGTCTTTATTTGAGTAGCACAATAATAGATTGATTTTGCTCTTATTTATGGATTTCATAGGTGGATTGATTTACTTTATAGGTATATTAAACTTTATTATTTGATAAAATATATGAATATTTTTTGGCTTGTTTTTAGCTTCAAAGCAACGCTTTTTGACTCCCGAAGAGGCTCATTTTCCACAAAACCTAAAATCAATAGGACGAAACCGTCCTATTTAAATGTTAATATATGTATAGGTGACCTTTTGTGGGCAAGTTGGCGGCTTAAAAACCTACTTTAGGCTCCCTTTTTTGTTAGGTCGCGCGACTTTCAATCCATTCTCGCGCGACAATGAAAGTAACCTCGCGCGAGGTTGCTCCTAAAGTAGCCGACTTTGCATGTCAAGGTCGCGCGAGATCGGATCCAAAGTCGCGCGAGATTAGATTGCTTCTCGCGCGAGCTTATTTGTTAAAATAACGCATAAAAAAGCCCGTTTTTGTACTATAAAACGGGCAAAGTCGGTAAGAAGGTCGGATTACCCTAACCCTCTAATTTGTGATTTTGGTGTTGAATAAGGAGTGTTTGAGTACCATTCTGAGTGTCAATCAAAGTAGTAGTATTTAACAAATATAGTCTTTTCAATATGTGCTTCACAGCGCATCGTGTCATATAGTCCGGATGGTTATTTTTGTTGTTTATTGAAATGACAATTTGCTCTGAACCAAAGGAATGTATTTTTCCACCTTGGAGGACTGGTCCGCCAAGCTGTACTAAAGTCAGAAATATGGTAAGTAATACGAGTATTCCCATGGTTTTTTAATTGCTTGTCTGACTAAGATACTGCAAAACAAGGAAATTAGCAATTTAAGTTTCTTAGATTATGGATGTGAGGTCAGATTATATCAATTTGATTTGGAAGCACATAAAGTTCATACTTTTCGGAAGAAAACACAATCGCATTATTATGTATTCAGTGTATGGTTATTCGGATTAGATAAACGCATGAGAATGATAATTTGCCTTATCAAAGTAAATATATTTAATCTGTTGTATCTCTTATTTATAACGGATTTGGTGCTTTTGATTGTGATCTGAGTGAGAAAATGATTGCTGTTAACTTTGCATGAATGAGAAAAATTTATTTACTTTGCACCTCGATTGTGGACCTTCTCTATGATGCTACGAGTTTGCCCACACGATTGAAATTATTTGAAGTAATAACAAAAACGATACGAAGATATGTCTAAGATGTGTCAGATCACAGGCAAGAGAGCTATGGTGGGTAACAACGTATCTCACTCAAAGCACCGCACCAAGCGCTCATTCAATGTGAATCTTTTCACCCGCAAGTTCTTCTGGGTAGAACAAAATTGCTGGGTTGTACTGAAGGTGTCGGCAGCCGGCCTTCGCCTAATTAACAAAATCGGTTTGGATGCAGCCCTTAAGCGTGCCGCTGAGAAGGGTTACCTCACAAGACTAGAAACAATGGAGGCATAAGGATATGGCAAAGAAAGCAAAAGGCAATCGTGTGCAGGTTATTCTGGAGTGCACCGAACACAAAGAAAGTGGTATGCCGGGTACATCTCGCTACATCACTACAAAGAATAGAAAGAATACAACTCAACGTCTCGAGCTTATGAAATACAATCCTATTTTGAAGCGTATGACGTTGCATAAAGAAATTAAGTAACGAAAGGGTATAAGTCATGGCAAAAAAATCCGTCGCTACATTTAGACAAGGACAGTCTCTTGCTTACTCAAAGGTAATCAAGATGGTAAAGTCAGAAAAGACAGGTGCTTATATCTTCCACGAAGAAATGGTTCCTAACGATGCCGTTAAGGAATATCTTAAGAAGTAATAAGCTTTGAAATATTCCCTCATGTTTGAGGAGAAAAGGGGATGTGTCGCAAGATGCATCCCCTTTTTTAATACCTTAAACGTCGGAGTAGTTCTCTTTTGAGAATGTTGCACAAAGTGCCATTCATACAAATTACAAGCTAATTTGGGGGCTTTGGAGAATGGATGAGATGCAAGGAGATGAGGGGGAATGCTAAGGATGCGTGCTTAAGTACGTGACCACAAAGCCGATTACAGAAAGCAACGCGGCAAATCGCCATTATGCAACAGTCTCCTTTTGTAATGCTCAATATATTGAGGGATAATCCCTTCATGATAAACGGTGTCTATTATCTTATAGAATGCTTCATATAACTATTATGTACTTTTGCCCATGAACAAAAACAGTAGAATTATGAGCATTAAATATATTAAGGATAAAACAGAATTTTCAAAATTAGTGTCTGAAGTACGAAAAGGCGATCCGATGCAAAATTGGTATCACGAAGGAAGAAAGCCTGTTATTGTGGACTTTTTTGCTACTTGGTGTGGCCCTTGTAGTGCACTTAGCCCAATCTTGGAGGTTCTTGCCGAAGATTATCAAGACAAAGTTGATATCTATAAAGTAGATGTTGATCAATGTCCGGATTTGACAGAGATGTTTAATATCCGTACGGTACCGACTCTGTTATTTTCGAAGAGGGGTGTTAAGATGCCAACTTTGATGTTGGGTGTACTAACAAAACCTCAGCTTAAGGAAATAATAGATAAGTGGTTGGAAGAATAATATTTATACTTATTCATAGTGTTTGACGAAGTTTGCTAGATAGCAACTTCAAGTGTTTGATTGATAGTTATGAGATCCACATTAATGGTCTCAGTGCGGTAGTGATACTGCAAGATTTTGATTAGTAGATAGTGATTGTTTGTTAGAAAGGGGCTGTGTCAAAATTCCATTTGGCACAGCCCTCTTTTATGGTAAATCCTGACGTCCTCAACCATTACGTCTGCCCCTCTGAACTGGAAAAAGCTATTGGGCTGTGAGTGAAATGCTGTAACAAGAAAAGATTTCTTGAATCATTAGATAATTGTACACTAATAGATCTGTACTTGGAAATGGGAGAAGAGGCTAAGAAATAAGAGAAATGAAAAACTATTAAATTTATTAGATAATAATGAATTATTTAATAAAAGAAATTATATTCGCAATGTACATTTTGATTTCCAAACTATAAAACAGTCGATAAAGTATGAAAAAGGTTATTAATTTGAGAAACTTGATTCCTATTCTTGCGTTTCTGGCATTAAGTTTTTTCAGTTTAGGATGCAGTAAGACTCATGAGCCCGAAAATAAAGAGACGCCGTCAAACAGCTATCAAGTGAAGTTCCAAGCAAATCCAGACTCCTTCTCCGGTGAGGGCGGTTATGGCGAAATTACGGGAGTTCTGCAGGAAATCGCTCCCGATGGCAAGCTTGTCAGCGAGACTCCACTTTCAAGTTTAGAATACAAAATATCCATACCTGACTCAAATATCGATATTATTGGAGCTAACAGGTTTAGGATACCAGAGGAGGTCAATAGCGATAAGTTCAATTTCGAAGCAACTGTGATAAGCGGAAAAGCAAAAGGGCATAAGCAGAAAGTTGTAGTGTTGAAAGGAGGAATAAATTTTGTATTTAAGGCCGAGCCTGACCGATTTACCTCTAAAGGAGGCTCCGGGAAAGTGAAGGGGACAATGCAGTATACGGATTACTACGGGAAAGTGCTCAAGGAAGGAAATCTACTCGATTGCAACTTTGGTTTGAAAAATATAGGTGAGACCGAGGGAATCGACATAGACGAGGAGCACAAAACCTTTACCGTCGCAGAAGGAGGAGCAGCCACATTTATCCTACAGGCTAGCTCTGGATATGGAAGTCCTCAAAAAATTGAGATTAAGCGCGAATAGTTAAAGAAGAGTGCTTTTTCATGCAATCATCTTGTTGCAATCGTAGATAATTTATAGAAGGGTTGTTTCAAAATTCCATTTGGCGCAACCCTTTCTGTTGTTTGAAAAATATTACTGTTCGGTAATAGTTTGAAAGGACATATTGATAAGAGGCTGTGTCATTATTTGTAATGATTCAGCCTCTAATTATTTGCAACGCATCATATTTGGGGGTTAAGCTGCCATTTTTTGGTTGGGGCTGACAATTGGACTCACAAGAACTCCGGAGATCGATAAATAAGCCCTATATGGTGTATTATCTGGCGAATTTATTCCGTTTGTCTTGTCTTTCAGCCTCTTTGCAACCATTTTCTTGATGTTAAACCTCAAAATGTCGATAGAACATCGAAGTATCACATATATTCAACTCACCAAAGCCATTTGAGACCTTCTAATATCACACCAAAATGGTGGGGAATTTAGTAGGTGATAATCATTTTCTAATGTTATAAAACGATGATATATAACCTGTTAAGAAAAGTAGTTCCTGCTGACGGTCATTAGAACTTGCCATCTAACGACAAATCTGGGTTAAAGACCATGGCAAGGAAGGTAAAGTCCATTGTAATTATGTCTTTACCTAAATGTCGAAAGTATCTGTAGTGCATATTGGCTTTGATCTGCCCAAAGACCGCTTCGGGTTCGATGCATCGTCAGCCCCGATAGCTGATCTCCTCGGGCGATGTCAGCTCCCATACTTCCGCATAAAATATTTGTATTTAGGTGATTTAGGATAGACTGAAAAAAAGGATTATTCCCATAATGATCGAAACTACTGAAATAATCATTGTTATGATATAAGCTTTAAAGTAATTTGTCATACAGTTGATGCCATCTTCTATTTTGTCCTCTTCTAAGTTGTTAGCAGCAGCTTTGATTTTTGATCCATATTTTAGGAGTAGAATATTGACAGCTATGATGGCTACAAATATCAGAAGCGTCACTCCTTGTAATAGCATATATGCCCCATTGATACCAAGCTTTAAAAGTTGAACGAATTGAATGAGTCCTCTTATGAGGTTGATCCCATTAAAAGCGATGGTAACAATTGCCAGAATATTAGCCCATTTTGCATTGCGTAGTAGAGCTCTTTTTAACGATTCACTTGTAGTTAGATTGTTTTGATTGTTTGATTCATCCATAATATCTAATATTTATTTCCACAAATGTAATTTATTATGCCAAATCCTTTCACTTGAGATTGTATCTTTGTATCTATGTTACAAGTAGAGAATTTGACTAAGAGTTTTGGAGATCTTCTTCTGTTTGATGAAGTCTCTTTTAGTGTGGATGATGGTGAAAAGGTAGGTTTGATAGCACCTAATGGGACAGGTAAGACTACCCTTCTAAGAATTTTGATGGGCGATGATGTTCCTGACGATGGGCGTATCATCTTTAGTAAGGATATGACTGTAGCTTATCTTCCTCAGCGTCCTGAAATCCTTCCGGAGCATACTATTTTGGAAGCTTGTCTTGATAATAATGATCATCAAACAGAGCTTATCAGGCGCTGGAAGGAGGCTCTTCAGCACAATGATAATGAGGCTATGACCGAATTGTCTCCGCAAATTGATTCCCTTAACTTGTGGAGCTTTGAGCATAAGGTGAGTGAAGTGCTTGGAAAACTTGGCCTTGTGGATATTGATAGGACTTGCAAATCTCTTTCCGGAGGAGAAACCAAGCGTATTGCTTTGGCTCGTCTTCTTATCAAAGAACCCAATCTCCTTATTCTTGATGAGCCGACCAACCATTTGGATTTGGATGCTATCGAATGGCTTGAGGATTATCTTACTCGATCTCAGATGGGACTTTTACTTGTAACGCACGATCGCTATTTTCTTGATCGTATATGTACTCGCATTATTGAGATTGATCAAAAAAAGATCTACAGCTACAATGGTAACTACAACTATTACCTCGAAAAGCGAGATGAAAGACTCTCTTCGCAGGAACAAAGTGTTTTGAAAGCCAAAAACTTGATGCGAAAAGAATTGGATTGGATCAGGAGACAGCCTCAGGCAAGAGGTACTAAGGCGAAATATCGTATAGATGCTTTTGCCGAACTCAAACAGAAAGCTTCTGAGAAGAGGCAAGAAGTGTCTATTGATTTGAGCAATCATACGGCCACATACATTGGAAAAAAGATTTTCGAAGCCTATGATGTTTCAAAGTCTTTTGGCAACAAGAAGATTGTAGACCGATTTAATTACATTTTTGCTCGCTATGATAAGGTTGGCATTGTGGGTCCCAATGGTGTGGGTAAGAGTACATTTTTAAAGTTACTCTTAGGTATTGAACAGCCCGATAGTGGATATTTTGAGATTGGCGAGACTGTCCGATTTGGATATTATAGCCAGGAAATGCCACCTTTCGATCCTCAAAAGAGAGTTATTGATATTATCACTGATATTGCAGATGAGATTACTTATCCGGGAGGGCAGCGTATATCTGCATCTCAACTATTGACCCGTTTTCTTTTCGAGCCGGATAAGCAATACAACTTTGTTGGAAAGTTGTCGGGTGGGGAAATGAGGCGTCTTTACCTTTGTACCGTTTTGATTGGTGCTCCCAACTTCCTTGTGTTGGATGAGCCTACAAATGATTTGGACATTGTCACCCTAAATGTTCTTGAAGAGTATATTTCGGAGTTTAAGGGATGTGTGCTTATTGTTTCACATGATAGGTATTTTATGGATAAGGTGGCGGAGCATATCTTCGTTTTTAAGGGTGAAGGCATTATCAAAGACTTCCCCGGTTCTTATTCGCAATGGAGGATTCATGACGAGTTTGAAACTTTAGAAAAGTCTAAGGCAGAGGCTTCCATTCAAACTGCAAAGTCGTATAAACCTGAGCGAAGAGAGAAGAAAAAACTCTCGTACAAAGAGCAAAAAGAGTATGATGCCAATAATCAGCAGATAAAGAAACTGGAAATAGAAAAAGCGGATCTGGAGTCTAAGTTATCTTCCGGTTCATTGAGAGGCGAGGCTCTTATGGAGGCTTCTACAAGGATTGGAGAAGTAAATGATGAGATGGATCTTCTTACTTTAAGACAGCTGGAGCTTGAAGATACACTCTCTTAATTTGTTGATGTCAAATCTTTGGGGGCAAAAGAGGTGATTGACTGCTTAACTAACCTCAATTCATTACCTTTGTAAGAAGCAATGGCTTTGTCCAATTGTCTATGAAGTTGATAAGGAATGCCAACCTTAATATCCGGATGATACTAATCGTTTCGAATTAATAATACGTATAACTATGAATATTGATCAGTTTAATTTTAAAGGACTGCGCACATTTGTAAGAGTAGACTTTAATGTGCCATTAGACGAAAACTTTCAAATCACAGATGATACACGAATGCGTGCTGCCATGCCAACCATGAATAAGATTATTCAGGATGGTGGTAAAATGATTTTGGGTGCTCATCTTGGAAGACCTAAAAAAGGGGTGGATGAGAAGTATTCTCTAAAGCATATTGTGCCTCATCTTGAAGAACTTATTGGCAAGAAGGTGACTTTTGCTCCCGATTGTGTAGGAGAAGAGGTTGTAAAAATTGTAATGGCTATGAAGCCCGGAGATGTGGTATTGCTCGAAAATCTTCGCTTTCATGAAGAGGAAGAGGGTAAACCAAGAGGTCTTGCAGAAGATGTCACAGTAGAAGAAAAGAAGGCTGCCAAAGAGGCTCTTAAGCCACGACAAAAAGCATTTGCAAAAGAATTGTCAGAGTTGGCCGAATGTTATGTCAATGATGCTTTTGGTACAGCTCACCGCAAGCATGCTTCTACTGCTATCATTGCCGAGTTTTTTGACAAAGACCATAAAATGTTTGGCTATCTGATGGAGAAAGAGGTCCAAGCTGTCGATAAGGTGCTTAATGATATTCATCGTCCCTTTACTGCTATTATGGGAGGATCAAAGGTCTCTTCAAAGATTGAAATCATTGAAAACTTGCTCAATAAGGTAGACAACCTAATCTTGACAGGAGGTATGACATATACCTTTGCAAAGGCTCAAGGAGGTAAGATTGGTAATTCGATTTGTGAAGACGATAAACTGGAACTTGCACTTGAGCTTATTAAGAAAGCAAAAGAGAGAGGAGTCAATTTGGTATTGGCAGAAGATGCTAAGATTGCTGATAGCTTCTCCAATGATGCAAAGACAGATTACAGCCCGGTCAATGAAATTCCTGATGGATGGGAAGGATTGGATATTGGCCCAAAAGCGGAGAAACTCTTTGCCGAAGTTATCAAAGGTTCAAAGACAATTTTGTGGAATGGTCCAACCGGAGTATTCGAATTCGAAAACTTTACTCATGGTTCTCGCACAGTAGGAGAAGCCATTGTCGAAGCAACCAAGAATGGTGCTTTCTCTCTTGTGGGAGGTGGTGATTCGGTAGCTTGTGTCAATAAATTTGGTCTTGCTGAAGGAGTGTCATATGTCTCCACCGGTGGTGGTGCTCTTTTGGAAGCTATTGAAGGAAAAAGACTGCCGGGTATAGCTGCTATCGAAGACTAATAGGTTTTGTAGCTATTGAAAAATATTGGGGTGTACTTGGAGAAATGAAGTGCCCCCCAAAAGTTGGACGTTAAATTAAACGTTATAATTGTCTATAATGAGCTCGGTATTTTACCGGGCTCATTCCTTTTAACCTCAGTTTTATTCTTTTATTGTTATACCATTCTATATA